>JBCDDV010000193.1:0-5699 GCA_039180145.1 Cyanobacteria bacterium P01_G01_bin.49
CTGAATTGATAGAAAAATAGGGTGAGTCATTAAGAACTTCACATAAACCTATTTAACAATAGAAGTAGCAATATTTGGACTATTAGGATTAACATCTAAACTGCGACTACTAGGAATAATAATCACGTCCATATCTTCCATAGGAATTGCCCCTAATAAGACTTGATCTCCTAATACTAATGCGCCTGTAAAACCGACTCTATTTTTAAAGCGAACTTCAATTGGGCCAACATAGGAAATTAACTGACGACTTCCATCAGCTAAAGTAACTTCTTTTTGATCAACTTCTTCTAATTGTAGTTGAATTTTAATATGTTCAGGAATACACAAATGTACTTCACCAGAATCAGCTAATGCTTCTATTTCAATCGGATTAAGTTCTGATTTACTGGGATTTCTTAATTTAATTTTACTAAATACTAAACCCATTTTTGCCTCAACTTTTTTCAATAATAGGGTGAATCATTAAAAACCCACCCTAAAGTATCAGAAACGAAACCTAATTAATAGTTTTTTCAGCTTCAAGATTTCCCTTACTGTGTCCATTCCCGTTACCTAATTCCAACTGTCTTGCCGCTAAATATTGATACATTTGCCAACGAGTATTAACATCTTCTTGCGCCTCTTTAAGCAATTTCTTGGCAGCGTCAGGTTTACTTCTCGCTAACATTTTGAAACGGTTTTCTTGATACAGGGTTCGTTCAATGGGAAGTTTCGGACTTCTCATATCTAACTGTAAGGGGTTCTTCCCTTCTCCTACCAAGTCGGGATGATAACGATACAATAACCAGCGTCCACTCTCTACAATATCCTTTTGATAACTCATGGCAGTGGTCATATTGATCCCGTGAGCGATACAGTGAGAATAGGCAATAATCAAGGATACCCCTTCATACGCTTCTGCTTCTAAGAAGGCTTTGATACTGTGTTCATTCTTTGCACCCATCGCTACACTGGCAACATAAACGTTACCGTAAGTCATTGCCATTAACCCTAAATCTTTCTTGGGTGAGGGTTTCCCTGCTGCTGCAAACTTAGCTACCGCAGCGCGTGGGGTAGCTTTAGAGGCTTGTCCCCCTGTATTAGAATACACTTCCGTATCCATGACCAAAATATTGACATTGCGTCCACTAGCTAACACATGATCTAAGCCACCGTAACCAATATCATAAGCCCAACCGTCACCCCCAATAATCCACACACTCTTTTTCACTAAATAGTCGGCAAGCGATCGCAACATAGTCACTTTAGCTTGTATTGTCTCATCTAAGTTACTGCTGCCTAACTCAGCTAACCGTTGTTTCAGGATAGCTACCCGTTCCCGTTGTTCAAAGATGTCTGCTTCATCAGTTTGTTGCGTGTTTAATAACCCTTGCGCTAGAGTTTCACCAATATCAGACGCAAGACTTTTGACCAACTCAGCGGCAAACTCTCGTTGTTTATCAATGGAGACACGGAACCCTAAACCGAATTCTGCGTTATCTTCAAATAAGGAATTAGACCAGGCTGGGCCTCTTCCTTCCTGGTTATGTGTCCAAGGAGTGGTAGGTAAGTTTCCGCCATAGATAGAAGAACATCCCGTTGCGTTAGCCACTACCATGCGATCGCCAAATAATTGCGTTGCTAATTTAATATAAGGGGTTTCCCCACATCCTGCACAAGCCCCAGAGAACTCAAACAGGGGTTCTTGCATCTGTTGATGACTTATTTTGTTGAGTTTGAGAGTATTGCGATCGGGGTTAGGAATGGATAAGAAATAGTCCCAGTTTTCCCGTTCTTGTTCTCGTATGGGTAACTGTTGCGCCATATTAATGGCTTTTAGTTTAGGTTGAGATTTATTTTTCGCAGGACACACATCAACGCAAACACCGCAACCTGTACAGTCTTCGGCGGCTACTTGAATGGTAAATTTTAGTTCGGTTTTCTTCCAGTCTAAGTCTTTTGCATCCGCACTTTTGAAGTTTGCAGGGGCATTAATTAAAGCTGCTTCTTCATAAACTTTAGAACGGATGACTGCATGGGGACAAACTAAAACGCATTTACCACATTGAACGCAAACATCTTCATCCCAAACGGGTATTTCTTGGGCAACGTTACGTTTTTCCCATTTTGCCGTACCACTAGGATAGGTTCCATCGCAAGGTAAGGCACTCACGGGAATGTCTTCTCCTTGTCTCGCCATCATTTTACCTAACACATCTCTGATAAAGGCAGGGGCGGTGTCTGGGATGGGATGATCAATATCAGGGGCGTTATTATCTACCGCATTCGGAATAGTTACTTGATGAAGATGATCTAAAGCAGCATCAACCGCTTTCATGTTCATCTGTACGATGTCTTCCCCTTTCTTCCCGTAGGTTTTGCGGATATATTTTTTAATCTGTTCTATGGCTTCGTCTCTGGGTAACACATTGGCAAGGGCAAAGAAGCATACTTGCATAACGGTGTTTATTCTGCCTCCCATGCCTGCATTTTTGGCTACTTCGTAGGCATTAATCACATAAGTTTTGATGTTTTTGTTAATAATATGGTCTTGAACAGGACGAGGTAACTGTTGCCACACATATTCGGGTTGATAGGGACTGTTGATAAGAAATGTTGACCCTTCAATAGCAGGTTCTAAAAGGTCAAATTTTTCTAAAAATTCCCATTGATGACAAGCGACAAAGTTGGCTTTATTAACTAAGTAAGTAGAACGAATCGGATTACGACCAAATCGTAGGTGAGAAACCGTAACAGATCCCGATTTTTTAGAATCATAAACGAAATATCCTTGGGCATAATTGTTTGTTTCTTCCCCAATAATTTTGATGGAGTTTTTATTTGCACCGACGGTTCCATCTGACCCTAAACCGTAAAATATTGCTCGAACAACGTTATCAGGTTCGGTTGAGAAATTGGAATTATAATTAATACTGGTATTGCTCAAATCATCATTAATACCAACCGTAAAATGATTTTTAGGATTATCCGAAGCTAAATTATCAAACACTCCTTTAACCATGGCTGAGGTAAATTCCTTGGAAGATAAACCGTAGCGTCCCCCAACAATTTTTGGCAAAGGCATTTCCTGACAATATTCTACAAAACCTGTTACCACATCAAGATATAAAGGTTCGCCTGCCGAGCCTGGCTCTTTAGTTCGATCTAAAACAGCAATTTTCTTGACAGTTTTGGGTAAAGCTTCGATTAATTTTGTTGCTTCAAAAGGACGATATAAACGAACCTTTAAAACGCCTACTTTTTCTCCTTTGGTTAATAAGTAATCGACAGTTTCATGAACCGTTTCACAACCTGAACCCATTAAAATAATTACTCTTTCCGCTTCAGGATCACCATGATAATCAAATAATTTATATTGTCTCCCTGTCAGTTGAGCAAACTTATCCATTGCCTTTTGTAAAATGTCGGGATAAGCTGCATAAAATGGGTTTACCGTTTCTCTCGCTTGGAAGTAAACATCAGGGTTTTGGGCAGTTCCTCGAATAACGGGACGATCTGGGGTTAATGCCCTTTCTCGGTGGTTGATCACCCATTGATCATCAATAAGCGATCGCAACACCGTATCATCTAATAACTCTACCTTCTGCACTTCATGAGATGTGCGAAACCCATCAAAAAAGTGCATTCCAGGCACTCTCGACTCAAAACTGGCAACAGAGGTAATAGCGGCTAAGTCTTGCGCTTCTTGCACCGAGGCAGAACTAATTAAAGCAAACCCCGTACCACGGGCAGCCATCACATCCCCATGATCCCCAAAAATAGATAAACCTTGGGCAGCCAGCGATCGCGCAGCCACATGAATGACGGTAGCGGTGAGTTCCCCTGCAATTTTATACAGGTTGGGCAACATCAATAATAAGCCCTGAGAGGCGGTAAATGTGGTGGTCAATGCCCCTGTTTGCAACGATCCATGCACTGCCCCTGCTGCCCCGCCTTCGCTTTGCATTTCCACCACAGAAGGAATGGTTCCCCAGAGGTTGGGCTGTCTAACAGATGCCCAAGTATCTGCCCATTCTCCCATCGGTGAGGAGGGGGTAATGGGATAAATAGCGATTACTTCATTGAGGCGATAAGCAACTCTGGCAACGGCTTCGTTCCCGTCGATGGTGGCGTAGGTTTTGGTATTCATGGTGTTCTCTCAAGTTCGGCGATCAGTTAGCAGTAATTTTTGTTGCAAAGACTTGACAATTTTGGGAAGAAATATCAGAAAATGACTAATTTTTTGAAGAGGTGTAAAGCAATGTTAGGATTGTTTTTTGATCAGGTGAATTGTCGATAGTTTTTTGTCAAATTCTTGTGTCATAGGAAAGAGAAGATGTTTTTGTCATTATGTTGCTACTTTTATGATCAAACAAAATTAAGGAGATAGAAGGATTTATTATCTTTTTTTAATACAGTTACTCAAGGAATTAGTTTTGTTATAATGAAATTAAGTAATGCTAACCTAACAAAAGTTTAAAAATATTTCTTGATACAGCTTATCTTTGAGCTTTATTGAAGCATATTTAACTCTACTTATTGCTATTTACTTATCCCCAAAATAAGCCATGGTCACTCAAATTAATTCAAATACTCTCCATGACACAGATTTTAATTTATGGATAGAACAAACGGTTAAGCAACTTAAATTAGGAAATTTTCATGAGATTGATTTAGAGAATTTAATTGAAGAAATTGAATCAATGGGTAAAAGTGATAAACGGGAGGTAAAAACTCGTCTTGCTGTTCTCCTAATGCACTTATTGAAGTGGAAATATCAATCAAGTAAACGGAGTAATAGCTGGTTAGATACGATTAGAGAACAAAGATTACAAGTCTCTTTACTATTAAAAGATAGTCCGAGTTTGAAACCTTTATTAGAACAGGAATTTGAGCAATGGTATCAATATGGAAGAAAAGAAGCAGCTAAGGAAACTAAGTTATCTTTAAATACGTTTCCTGAGTTTTGTCCTTTTACCATTGAACAAGTTTTAGATTCGGATTTTTTACCAGAATAACCCCTGCATATTTTTTAATCTTGTAATGTCAATGCCTAACTTATTATCACCTCGTCAGGTCTTAAATAAAGCCTTTCTTAAGGTTAAACCAAACCGTAGTGATTTTGAGCAGTTTAAAGCGAACTTAAAACAATTACTTGAAGGTGTTAAGGAAACGGAGTCAGAGGAATTTCATAAAAATTTGATTCGAGATTTTCTTAAAGAGACATATTATCAGAATAATTATTACATCAATACCAAATATAGAAATGATTTAGTGATTCATAATGACAAAACTGATGATAGTTCAGTGGGGGTTATTTTAGAATGTAAGAAACCTGTTAATCAAGCTCAAATGCCTAATATTGATAAGTTTAATGTGAAAGCATTACAGCAATTGGTTTTATATTTTTTGCAAGAAAGGATTACAGAAAATAACATTAATCTCAAACATTTGATTATTACTAATGTTTATGAGTGGTTCATTTTTGATGCACAAGATTTTGAACGGTTATTTAGTCAAGATAAAGCTTTAGTTAAGCAGTTCAATGAATTTAGAGAAAAGAAGTTAACGGGAAAGAATACGTCATTTTTCTATGAAAATATTGCTAAACCTGCTATCGCAGACAAAGCATCAGACTTAAACTTTGTTTATGTGAATTTGCAGGATAATATAGATGATGAGAAGCAGTTAAGAGATTTATTTAAGTTATTTTCTCC
>JBCDDV010000194.1:0-5698 GCA_039180145.1 Cyanobacteria bacterium P01_G01_bin.49
GTTTTGGGTTGGCTCTCATGCTGACTATGACAAACTTCTTGGTAAAAAATAAAAATGAAATGCAATGTATTTAACTAATCCTTAATTTCCCAAAATTATTACAATTTTCGGCATAAATAACTTATTAATTTTAATTAATTCAAACTCACATTATTTCAAACAGGCGATCGCCTGTTTGAAATAACTTCTGAAAACGATGATTATCTGAACGTAAGATGCAAAGGCTTGTTATCATTCAATCTCCATCTCCCAAGAAGCGTGTAGCGTCCTGCAATCTACAATTTCTGGTCACCCCATCATCCTATTGATTTGTAGCTAACCTAAATTTTTAGGATAGAATTGGGCAACATAAGAAGGAACCTTCAAGCCAATTCCTAAGAATTCCTATGAGAGACAGAATTGTTGCCCTCACTAATAACCTCAGTCGTACCATTGTCGGCAAAGAAGAACCCATTCGCCTCGTTCTCGTCGCCCTATTAAGTGGGGGACACGCATTGCTTGAAGACGTTCCTGGGGTTGGGAAAACCTTATTAGCTAAGTCCCTTGCCCGTTCTATTAGTGGCAAATTTCAGCGAATTCAATGTACTCCCGACTTACTACCCACCGATATTACAGGAACCAATATCTGGCATCCTAACCGTCGAGAATTTGAATTTCTTCCTGGGCCAGTTTTTGCTAATGTTTTGTTAGCTGATGAAATTAACCGCGCCACCCCTCGGACTCAGTCTGCTTTGTTAGAAGTGATGGAAGAAAAGCAAGTGACAGTTGATGGAGAAGCACGTCAAGTTCCCCAACCTTTCTTTGTTATTGCTACCCAAAACCCCATTGAATATCAAGGGACTTTTCCCCTGCCAGAAGCCCAAATGGATCGCTTTACCATCTCCCTGAGTATGGGTTATCCCAGTGCTGATGAAGAACTTAGAATGTTACAACAACAATTACAGCAAGTTAGTGTTGAGCAATTAGAACCCTGTATTTCTTTAGAAGAGATCAGAGAATTACAAGGCTTAGCGAGTCAAGTCAAAGTTGCTCCTTCCCTCCAACAATATATGCTGAATTTAGTTCGGGCTACCCGTAGTGATGATGCTATTAGTTTAGGTGTCAGTCCTCGTGGCACGGTGGCACTACAAAGAGCAACCCAAGCTTTCGCTTTTCTTGAAGAGCGAGATTATGCCATTCCTGATGATGTCAAATTTATTGCTCCCCATGTTCTTTCTCATCGTCTCATTGTCGCTAATGGTCGTCAACCAAAAGGAATCATAGACAGGTTGTTAAAATCGGTGTCAGTGGAGTCTGAATTGATGGTTGCTTGATAGACAAAATTACATCTTCAATCCTAACGGGGGCGAATAGGTGTTCGCTCCTATTTAATTAGGAAACATTAATTAACCCTAGATCATCTTAATCATGTAGTAATACGTCGTCTGCTATTGTAAGGATTAATTTGACTTGGCATCAAAAACTATTGTGCTGCGATATCTCATTCCCATTATCGATCCCACTGTTCAAGACTGGTCAAGAGAAGCCAGATTTTTGCGCTGGTTAACCTTCCTTTGGCTGTCTTTGGGCTTAATTGCCTTATTTTCTGCTTCCTATCCTGTTGCTCTGGCTGAGACGGGTAATGGTTGGTATTATGTGATTCGCCAAACAATTTGGATTTGGATTGGCTTACAGGGGTTTAATATCATTGTGCGATCGCCTCTACCATACCTAATAAAACTTGCTCCGTGGTGTATTTTTCTTTTACTAGGATTAATTTTTTCTACCCTAGTGCCAGGGCTAGGTCACGAGGTTTATGGGGCAACTCGTTGGATCAAATTAGGCCCGGTTTTGATTCAACCCTCTGAGTTAATAAAACCGTTTTTGGTCTTACAAAGTGCCTATATTTTTGGTCAGTGGGAACGCCATCCTTGGCGTGTCAGACTGCAATGGGTTGGAGTATTTGGCCTAGTTTTAGCAGGAATCTTATTACAACCAAATTTAAGTACCACTGCCCTATGTGGGATGAGTTTATGGTTAATTGCTTTAGCATCGGGTATCCCTGCCATTTATTTAACAACAACAGCTTTAGGGGGACTGTTAACGGCGTTTGCGAGTATCACTCAACAGGAGTACCAATGGAGACGCGTTACTACTTTTCTTGACCCTTGGGCTGATCCTTTGGGAAATGGCTATCAGTTGGTACAAAGTTTGATGGCAGTAGGATCAGGCGGCACATTTGGAGTAGGATACGGCATGTCTCAACAAAAGCTGTTCTATCTGCCGATTCAATATACTGATTTTATTTTCTCGGTTTATGCAGAAGAATTTGGCTTTCTTGGTAGTATACTCTTACTCTTATTGTTATTAACTTATGCAACCTTTGCGCTACAGGTTGCGGTTAACTGTCTTCATCGTGTTAAACGATTAGTGGCTGTTGGCGTTATGGTGATGATGGTGGGACAAGCTTTATTAAATATTGGAGTCTCAATGGGAGCGTTACCCACAACGGGTTTACCTTTTCCTTTGTGGAGTTATGGAGGAAGTTCTACATTAGCCAGCCTAACATTAGCCGCATTATTAATTCGAGTAGCAAGAGAAAGTAATGAAGCTGAAGTGGTATTTTTGAAGCAAAAAGGTTGATCAATCATTAAACATTAAACATTAAACATTGACGAAGAAACCTCCCCTAGAGCATGGGCGAGTTGAACAATTGATAAATGATAAATGCTCAATGATAAATGTATTGACTAAGGAATAATAATTGCTTTTAATCCAGCATTTTCTAAACTTTGATGAGCTTTTTCAGCATTATCTCGACTACTAAAAAGACCAACTTGTAACATCGAGCGTCCCTGATAAGAGGTAGAAAAGGCCTCAGGATAAAGCGATCGCACGCGAGATTGTTCGTTACTGTTATTGGCAGCAACAATTACTCGGTACCCTTGCGAAGAGGACTCTTTGATATTTTGTGCTGGGGCTGCCCCAGAGAGAGAACCGACAACATTACCCAAATTACTTCGTTCTGAGGAACTATTGTTCGGTATCGATGGTGGTGGTGGAACAACTTGCTCAGTATTATTAGCGGTTGGTGGAGGGAGGGGCGGCAAATCAGAAAAAGAGGGAAGCGGTGGTGGTTCGTTAGGAGTAGTCGATTTGGGAACAGGTGGAGGAGGTAATGTATTACTCGAAGTCGGTGAGGAGGAACGGGGTTGGGCTGACTCAGCAGGGGAAGAAGAGGAAGAAGGGTTTTCCTCAGCCGTAAAAGTTATTTCTGTGATGGGTTGACTGGTATCAGCGTCAGAGGTAGATTCTGCGGGGTTATTATTAGCCAGGGCTGTACTGTCGGCTGTTAAGTAAACATGGCCAAGAACTTGACCATTATAGGCCCGTTTCGTAAATTGCCAACCGGGATCTAAATCAATTTTTAGAAACCCTGATTCTATGCCGTGAGTTCTTCCTACAATAATTTCGGGTTTACTCGGATCAGTCCTGTGCGCTCCGATTAATACTAATTCTCCATTCCGTTTGACAATTCTCAAGAGATAGTCTAAGCCATAGTCTTCTTGAGCAATTCGGAGAGAATACCCGTTACTATCGGTGTTTCGTTCACAACTTCCGGTAAAATTGAAGTTCAAGAGTAAAGGTTCTATTTTAACCGGATTAGACCCCATTTCCTGCCAACATTGTTGTTTTCCTGGGATTTGACGTATGATCAGCAGATCATACTTGTTTTCTCCATAAGGTCTGGCGATCGCTGTAAATTCCTCTTGGTTAACTTCTTGTTGCTCAAAAGGGGATGCCTGCGCCGCAAACTGAGGAGTGATGCTGGTCAGTGCTAAGCTTGTGATAGTGGCGATTTGGCTGATAAGTGTGAGTTTCATAGTCTCTACAATCCATCAAAGAAGACATTCACTTACAAAGACGCGAATCTGCGCGTTCATGTCTGCAATAATGACGTAGCAAATGCTTAGAATGTTGCTAACCAGGGACAGGGGATCATCTGTCTACCTACTATTTTAAAATTTCTGCCAATTGCTGTTGACTCCACAAAGATTGATAAAGTCCTGGTTCTTTAAGTAAGGTTTCGTGGGTGCCAATTTGGACAATTTCTCCTTTATCCATCACAAAAATCCGATCTGTTTGAGCAGCAGCAGAAAGTTGATGAGAAATGAAAATAACAGTTCGTCTTCTTTCTTTTGATAAACTACCTAAAATCTGAGTGGCGGTTTTGTTATCGACACTCGAAAGAGCATCATCCAAAATCAAGATAGGTGCATTCATTAATAATGCTCTTCCTAATGCTGTTCGTTGTCTTTGTCCTCCTGAAAGGGTAATACCTCGTTCTCCGACTAAGGTTTCATATTGTTGAGGAAAGTTCAAAACTTCACTATGAATCTGCGCTTGTTTAGCTGCATATTCCACTTCATATTGTTCTGTGAGGGGATCGCCGTAGCGAAAATTATTGAGGATAGTTGTACTGAATAAAAAGCTATCTTGAGGCACATAAGCGATCGCTTTTCGTAAGTCTTCTAAGTCTAATTTGGTAATATCTTTACCATCGAGAAAGATTTGTCCTTGATCGATGTCTAATAAGTAAGGTAAAGCGTTGGCTAAGGTACTTTTTCCAGAGCCAATGGGCCCAACAATGGACACAATTTCCCCTGAATGAATGGTAAAATCAATGTCTTTGAGGGCAGGAATTTTTGTGCCTGGATAAGTGTAGGTTAAGTGACTTGCTGTAATTTTTCCTTTGACATCAGATAAGGGAATTATCTCTCCATCCGTTGGGTTTTTAATTTTAGGGTTTGCCTGAAAAATTGCTTCTACGCGATCAACACTGACTTCTCCTCGCTGATAAGCTGTAATAGTAAATCCCAGTAAAGTGGTGGGAAATACGAGGCGTTCTACTAAAATAATTAAAGCAACAAAATCTCCAATGCCAATGATGCCTTGATTAATCGCTGATGTTCCAAACGCTAACAATAATAGTAGGCTGATATAGGCTAATCCTTCAATTAAGGGAAACAAAAAATTTCGAGTTTTTGCTAACTTTAAGTTAGCCTTAAGTAACTGACGATTTTTCTGAGCAAAAGCTCGTCTTTCATTCTCTTCTTGAGCATAGATTTTAATGAGTGCCATGCCACTCATGTCTTCTTGAATTAATTCACTGAGATCGGAGAGTTTTTCTTGTACTTTTAATTGTTGTTCTTGTAGTTTTCCACTAAAGACTTGAACGGTAATTAACATTAAAGGATAAATGGCAACTGCTAACAAACTTAAGGAGACATTAATGGTTAACATTGCCGGGAGGGTCAAGGCATAAGCAAAAATTGTATTGGCAACACTCAGTAAAGCAAACCCCACCAAACGACGAATATTGTCCACATCACTGGTGGCACGGTTAATTAAATCTCCAGAGGTATTGATTGAAAAATAAGCTGGTTCAAGGGTCAATAAATGCTCAAAGATTTTTTGTTTTAAACCAAACTCGACATCTCGTCCAATGCCAAAAATCCAGAGGCGAGATAGCATGCGAATTCCCCACATAATAGAAGCGAGAATGAACATAAAAATAACAGATTGTAGAACTTGCTCAAAACTAAAGTCTTGACGCAAATCATCAATACTATCTCGAATTAATAGGGGAATATAGACTCCTAACCCATTGACGACTAATAAAGCCACCATTCCTAGGGAGACACTTCGCCAGTGAGGA
>JBCDDV010000195.1:0-5693 GCA_039180145.1 Cyanobacteria bacterium P01_G01_bin.49
CTTGGCAGATGAAGCGGGGAAGGTTCGGCGCTAAGGCCCCTAGTTTCAGGTCTCCCATAGAATTTGCACTACCTATCAGCATATGCCCCCCATCCGAGGAAAAGAATTTCCTGAAGAAATCACTAATAATCCTATTTTTAATTTACTTGTTTTAGAAGAACCAGATAGTAAATTTATTCGACTGTCTTTAGCCCGTAGTTCAACCACTGATCAAGAAACCCTAGAAAAATTAATAGAAATAGAAGAAGAGGATATTTTATGTGCGATCACCAGTAATCTTAATGCTTCTATTTCTCTTCTCGAAATGTTAGCTATTTGGACTCCAGAATATACAGAAGATGATGAGTATTATAGTTATGATGACTATCCAGGCAGTAATGTTCATGCTTGTGTTGCAGCTAATCCCAATACTCCTCTTTCAATATTAGAAAAATTAGCTAATCATGATAGTTCAATAGTTATAAAAAAAGTTGCTGAAAATCCAAAAACATCACCAGAAATTTTAGAAAAATTAACGCAAAACAATGGAGAACGGATTTTACTAGCTGTCAGTAAAAATATTAATACATCTGTTACTACTTTGGAAAAATTGGCAGGAGAAGAAAATTCAGAGATTAGAAGCAGTGTATTAAAACATCCTAATGTATCAGAAAAAGCCATAGAATTTGTTAGATTCATAGAAGAGGAAGCAGGTACTCCTATTTCTATTTTAGAAACTTTAGCAACTGATAAACGCCTTCATGTTCGTCAATTAGTTGCCGATCATCCTTTTACACCGTCTCATGCTTTAATGATACTACTCACTCAACCTATCGATCTTGTTATTAGTCAATGTATTGCCGATCATCCCAATGCTTCACCTACAGTTTTAGAGAAATTGATTGATAAATTAGCTGAAGAATGGGAAAATAGTACCAGTTTTTTTTACCGAGAAAATATTGAAGGTTATCTAGAATCTTATTTCCCTAAAGTTTTAAATGATAAAGAAGAATCAAAAATTCTTCTGAGTTTAATTAACCATCCTCTCATCACTCATAAAGCACTGTTAAAACTCGCTAGTAGAGAAAACAAGAAAACAATGCATGCGATCGCTGCCCTTCCTAATATTTCTCTTGAGATTATTAATAAGTTAGCAAGTCATGGAGAAAATATTGAAGATGAAGAAATTTCCTTGGTCAAGTTTGAAGTTAGAAAAGCTTTAATGAAAAACACGAATACGCCATCTAATATTATCGAGGAATTTTTTATACTTGTTACACAGCCTAGAGACAACAGACCTTACTATAAGTATGGTGATCATTTATGTACAATTGCAGACCATCCAAATACACCTGTATCCCTATTAGAAATATTAGCAAAAGACAAACATGATTTTTCACGACAAGCTGTTGCAGAAAACACTAAAACTCCCATTCATATCCTTTGTCAATTATCTAATGATCCAGATATTCAGGTTGTTGCAGAAGTAGCTAAAAATAGGAATACTCCTCTTGAGATTTTAACAAAACTTGCAAAACATTATTCTGAATATGTTGTTAGTTCAGTTGCTAGTAATTGTAACACTTCTGTTGATATCCTAAAAATGCTTTTACAAGATAATAGTAAGTTTGTAAGGTCTACTGTTGCTGAAAATATTAATACTCCAGTTTCTATTTTACAAAAATTAGCGCAAGATAAAAGTAAGTTTGTAAGGGCTAATATTGCTAAAAATATTAATACTCCAGTTTCTATTTTGCGAAAATTAGCACGAGACAAAGATCCCTTCGTAAGAGTTAACATTGCTAGAAATGCTAATACTCCTATTTCTGTTATTGAAAAGCTTGCTAGGGATGATTTTGAAGAAATTGTCAAGGCTGTTATTGAAAATCCTAAAACAACAGCTAAAATTATTAATATGTTGGCTAATCACTCTAATCCAGAAATTCGCTGCAAAATTGCTGAACATTCTCTAACTTATCATTCAACTCTTGTGAAGTTGACACAAGATAAAAATGTTCATGTTCTAAAAAAATTGGCAAAAAGACCTGATATCAATCAACCTATTATTGAAAAATTAACTGAAATCAGCTTAAAAAAAATTTATGAGCAAAGAAAAAGTAAGTGGAACGAACCTATGGCTATTCTTTCTGCAATAGCTCAACATCCTAATACACCAAGTTTTATTTTAGAACAATTGGCTCTTAATCTATACGATGATGAAACCTGTAATAAAGAAATCTATCTTGATACTTTTTATTTATGTTTACGGGAAGAAGTGGCAAAAAATATTAATACTCCCATTTCAGTATTAGAAAAACTGAAAAGTCAAAATGAGAAAAATCAAAATGATCCTTTGGCTGAACGTGTAATTAAAAAAACTTTAAAAGCCAAAACTATTACTTTAAATGACTAAAGAAATTGTAGTTTTCTAACACACAATAAAAAAATTCTCCACGTCTCTGCATAAAATCTAAAAAATTATAGCGTTTCTTGGACTCATGAGGTACACATAACACCTGCCTCCTGCCTCCTACCCACTGCCTCAAAGGGCAGCAATTCTCATTTTGAAAAATAGAGAGGCTTTCGTTCTCTAAGTGATCAAGAAAACGAAGGACTCCCGGGAATGAATTAAGTAATAATACTCAGGACAAAATCTCTAAGTTGTGGAAAACAGAATCTCGTCATACTACAATTAGGGGGATTGCTGGATCTACTTTAATGGGAAAGAATGGAAGAATTTGCTGTCACTATTTCGCCATCAGAATTAATTCAATTTCTGTTCCTTCAGTTGAATAATTTACCAGATTCTAGAATTGGATTAAACACAAGTTATGACATAAAAGATATGGTGATAGCTGCCTTTTCCGTATTTTTCACACAATGTCCTTCGTTTTTAGAACATCAAAATTTAATGAGAAAAAGAAGAGGAAAAGATAACGCTTTAAGTTTATTTGGATTGACAAAAATTCCTTGTGATAATCAAGTAAGAGCCTTATTAGACCCAATTCCAGCGTCAAAGATTTCTGGAGCTTTTGATAGTGTATGGATCTGGTTAAATGAGAATCAAATAATCAATGATTTTAAATATCTAGATAATCAATTTTTATTAGCCTTAGATGGAACAGAGTATTATTCATCAAAAAAAATCCATTGCCCCCATTGTAATTGTCGCCATCATCAAAATGGGTCAACCACTTATTATCATCAAGTAATGACACCAGTGATTGTAGCACCGGAGAAGAAACAGGTCATCAATTTAGACCCAGAATTTATTAGAAAACAAGATGGAAAGACGAAACAAGACTGTGAAAATGCAGCCGTTAAAAGATGGTTAATAAGAAATTCAGCCAAGGAAAAAAATCAGGAAATAACTTTATTAGGCGATGATCTTTATTCTCGACAACCTATATGTGAGTTATCTCTTGATCAAGGATATAATTTTATTTTTGTTGCTAAAGAATCATCTCATAAAAGTTTATACGAATGGTTAGATTTTTTAGAAAAAAATGGAGAAATTGTTGAAGGACAAATTAGAAAATATCAAAAAAATAAACTTTTGTATTACAATTATAAGTATGCCAAAAACGTTCCCTTAAGGGAGACTGAGCCAAGTTTAATGGTTAATTGGTATGAAGTAGAAATCTATGATTCAACTAAAAAGAAAGTCGTTTATCGAAATAATTTTATCACCAATCATCAATTAAATGATGAGAAGATGGAAAAGATAATAATCAGTGGACGGACAAGATGGAAAGTGGAGAATGAAGGGAATAACCTTCTCAAAAATCAGGGCTACAATTTAGAACACAATTTCGGACATGGACAAGAGAATTTATCAGAAATCTTACTCTCTTTGAACCTACTAAGTTTTCTATTTCATAACATTTTGGAATTAACTAATAGCTTGTATAAAGAAGCTCGAAAAGCCTTACACAAAAGAAAAACATTTTTTAATGATATAAAGGCATTAGTGAAATACGAATGGTTTGAAGATTGGTCGGAGTTATTTGTCTATATAATATCAGAAGGGGAGCAAAAGAAATTTATTGATACCAGCTAATCAAAAACAAAAAAAGAATAGCTCAAAAAGTCCCTAAACAAATTTTAGAATAAGAGCAATGTTTCCTGATTTTTGATTGATAATAAGAATTGGGCTTAATTCAATATTTTCTTTTCTATGTAGTATATATGTAACTTAATTAACCCTAACAAACAGAGAGATGAAAAAAGATGAATTTTATCAGATTTCTCTAACCGAGCAAGAGAACTCTGGCACTTCTCTTCTCAAAATGAGAATTGCTGCTCAAAGGGATAACCTCTGTACCTTACCAGTATGAGAACATCTATATGACACCAACTCAACTAAAAACCTACCTTAACCAACTTGTTAACCAAAACATCAAAATCAGTACCATGATTTGGGGTGCGCCAGGCATTGGAAAATCAAGCATTGTCTCTCAAATTACTCAAGAACACGATATCGATTTCGTAGATGTACGTCTATCGCAACTTGCACCAACAGACTTGCGTGGTTTACCCGTAGCAGAAGACGGTATATCCAAATGGTATCCTCCCGAATTTCTCCCCAGAGAAGGAAAGGGTATCCTGTTCATGGATGAATTAAATATGGCACCCCCAGCGTTACAGGGAGTAGCACAACAACTTATTTTAGATCGTCGGGTGGGTTCTTATATCGTTCCCGAAAACTGGTTTGTGTGGGCAGCCGGAAATCGTAAAGAAGATCGTGCAGCCGTGTTTGATATGCCTGCACCTTTAGCCAATCGATTCTTGCACCTACAAGTCGAAGCGGATTTTGATAGCTTTAAAATCTATGCCCTAGAAAAAGGTGTACACGAACAGATTATTGCTTTCCTCTCCTTCCGTTCCACCTTGCTACACAAAATCGATCCTCAACAACCTGCTTGGTGTTCTCCTCGATCTTGGGTGATGGCAAGTCAATTACATCATGCTGGTTTAGATATTGCTTCAGCCGTTGGGGTGGGTGCAGCAGCAGAATTCGCAGCTTACGTTACTCTCTACAAAAACTTACCAAAATTAGCCACAATTTTGCAAGGAAATGGTCAGGCGATCGCTTTTCCAGAAGAACCATCAATAAGATATGCCACAACCACAGGTTTAACTATCAGGGCAACTGATGCTAAGCAAGCTTATAACGCTTTTAACTGGTTGAGTGCTAAAGCTACGGCTGAATGGGTACAGTTATTTGCTATCGATATGTTTCGTCAGATGCGTAGTAAAGGGCAAATGGGCGCATTAGCAAAATTGGTTCAACAAGATAGTCAATTGCAGAAGTTTCTAAAAGATTTTCAAGAATTAGTAGGCGTTTAAAATAATGAATATTGAACAAACAAGAAAACAGGCACAAGACGAAAATACCGCACCAGAAATCTTAGCTCAATTGGCTGAGAGCAAAGATTCTTTGACTCGTCAATATGTTGCAGCAAATCCTAATACACCAACAGCAACCCTATTAAATTTAGGGGCAGAATTTCCTAGAGAATTAATTCATAATCCAATCTTCGATTTACTAATCGTAGAAGAAATCGATTTTATCAACAAAATCCCTTTGGCAACTTTACGCAGTATTTTACGACAACAAGATGCTCCAGATTTTATCTTAGAACAAGCAGGTGATCGCGCCGATCTTGAAATTCAATTGTCATTGGCTAATAAAATTAATACCTCTAAAAAAA
>JBCDDV010000196.1:0-5683 GCA_039180145.1 Cyanobacteria bacterium P01_G01_bin.49
GCATTAATCAACCAACCTAATTTTACGTCACAACTGAGATACTCTGTCATTTTCTGCTGTATTGAAGGATAAATTGATTTAAAGGTTGTCTTTGATAGATAAAAGTTCATCAATATTACCAGCATTGTGTCCTAACGCCATCATGGCAGCAGTCCCCAAAACCATCGGTACAATAAAAGTTGCCAAACCGAAGGTAACTGCTTTATCACCGTTTTCTTTAAAGTCATCTAAACTAGTTTCTAATCCTGCCATAACCATACTTAAAACTATTGATATTACTTCGACTGACACTAAATCTATATCTCTGTGCTGATTTATTTTCTCGTTTTCACTGCTAGTATGCTGTTAAATTAATCTAGGATTAATAATAGTGTTTTCTTTTAAAGTGGTTTGTCGATAATGACATCTCAATATGTAATTGTAGTAGGATGTGGACGATTGGGGTCTATTTTGGCTTCTCGTCTCAGCAGTCAGGGGAACAGTGTCGTAGTCATTGATCGGAATGAAAGTTCTTTTAAAAATTTAAGTAGTGATTTTAGTGGATTTCAAATTACTGGCGATGCCTCTGAGATCGAAATATTACGCAGTGCCAAAGTCGATCAGGCCGATTGTTTGTTGGCTGTTACCAATAAAGATAATATTAATTTGATGGTGACACAAATAGCAAAACAAATATTTCATACTTCGATGGTTTTGGCACGAGTTTTTGACCCTGCACGGGAAAAGATTTATCGTGATTTTGGAATTTCTACCATCAGTCCGACACAACTTTCTGCCGATGCTTTTATTGCGAATCTTCCTAGCTAAATAGACATAAATAAACTATGAAAATTATTTTAATCGGTGGAAGTAAATTAGCTTATTTTTTAGCTAAACAATTTGCTAGTAAAAATTATTATACAACAATTATCAATTCTAATTTAGAGGAAGCCACAACCCTTTCTAAAACGTTAAAAGCCACTATCATACATGGACAAGGTAGCGATCCTGCCACTTTATCAGAGGCGGGTGCTTATCAAGCGGATGTGGTTTTATCTCTGACTTCCCAAGATGAAGATAATCTGATTGCCTGTCAAATTGCCCAAAAAGAGTATGGTGTACCTCGTACCATTGCCTTAGTTAACGATCCAGAAAACCAGCAAATCTTTGAAAAATTGGGTATTGCGGTTGCTTTCTCAGCGACTCAAATTATTGCCAGCTTGATTGAACAGCAAACAGCCACAGAAGATATTCAAAACCTACTACCGATCGCAGAAGGAAAAGTCAACGTTACTGAAATTGCGCTACAAGTCAATAATCCAGTGGTTGGGAAAACGATTAACGATGTACAACTTCCCGATGGAACTTTAATTGCCTGTATTTTGCGACAAGAAGAAGTGATTGTTCCGAGTGGTGAAAACAGCTTGCAAGCTTTGGATCGCCTAGTGGTGATTGGTCAACCAGAAAGCTATGGGCAGTTAATGCGCTTGCTGTGTAGTGAGTAAGTAAGTAAGGGATTAGTTGGCAATTCCTGAATAGCAATGACAGAAAAGATTTAACCGTTTTTCAAACATATAGGAAAGTAAAAATGTTACTCGAAGGGGAAAAAACTAATCGCTACAGTCGGTTTTTGCGCCAGCGTTATCGGGCAATTTTGGGATATACGGGCTTAATTTGTGCGATCGCAGGAGTCGTCATACTTTCTCCTTTATTGGCACTATTTTTCTATCCAGAAGAAATTGGTTTGGCTTGGGGATTTGCTTTACCGGGAATTGTTTTAACCCTAGTTGGGGGCTTGTTATGGCGGTTTCTGGCACCGAAAAAAACCATTAGTCTTTCTTTGCCAGAAGGTTCGGTCATTGTCGTCTTAGCTTGGTTACTGGCGATCGCTGTTGGCACAATTCCTTTTATGCTGATCCAAGGGCTTAATTTTACCCAGGCTATGTTTGAATCTACTAGCGGTTGGACAACGACTGGTTTATCAGTCGTAGACGTTACTCAAGCTTCTCGTTTGATTTTGCTTTACCGCAGCACTATCGAGTTAGCAGGAGGGGGTGGGTTTGCTATTATTGCTCTAAGTGCGATTTCAGGGCTTTCTGGATCAGGGTTAACTTCTGCTGAGGGAAGAAGTGAGCAGCTTGCCCCTAATGTCAGGCGATCAGCTAAATTAGTCCTCAGTATCTATTCGGGTTATGTAGTAGTAGGTATTTTGGCACTATGGATTGCAGGAATGGGTTGGTTTGATGCGGTTAACCATTCTTTTGCAGCATTATCGACCGGGGGCTTTTCAACTCGTACTGATTCTATCGGATATTGGGATTCTCCTGCTGTCGAAGCCGTCACCATCGTCTTAATGATTTTGGGAACACTTAATTTTCTGACTAGCTACTTTTTATTGCAAGGTAAATTTAAACCTGTAATTCGCAACGGAGAAGTCAGATTAATGGCTTTGGTAATACCATTATGCGCCTTAATGATATTTTTGGGGATTGCTATCAATCTTTATGAGACTCTAGGAAAAGGAATTAGAGTAGCCATTTTTGAGACGATTACGGCTCTTTCTACAACAGGTTTTTCTACGGTTGGTTACAGTGACTGGAGTAGTTTAGGCTGGACTATCTTAATTATTTTAATGCTGATTGGTGGCGGGACGGGGGCAACCGCAGGAGGGATTAAACAGTTTCGCATCTATGCACTGTATCGGACTTTGTTATGGGAAGTCAAACGAATGTTACAGCCCAAAAGTACAGTAACGCAACCTGATTACTGGCAGGGCGATCGCCGTAGTTTTCTTAATGATAGTCAAATTCGCACGATTGCTTTATTTGTTTTTTTGTACTTCTTAGTATTTTGTTTTGGTGTAATCGTTACCGCAGCTTACGGCAACCCTCTTCCTGACAGTCTCTTTGAATATGCTAGCAGCCTCAGCACTGTGGGACTGTCAATTGGGGTAACTGCTGCTGATGCACCTGTTGGTTTGCTTTGGACACAGATTGTAGGAATGTTTCTTGGACGGTTGGAATTCTTTACCGTTTTTGTGGGAATTATTCGACTCGTTGAAGATATCCCCTCAGTTTTCTTGGGTCGTAAATAACTGCTCAATCTGTCGCACAGCAGTTAAAGCAGAATAACTGACTCCTGCGGTTCCTTCTCCTGGGTGGGTAGAGTCTCCTACTAACCAAATATTTTTAATCGGAGTACGGGTGGCTATGCCAAAGGGGCCAAAGGTAGAAACCCGTTGACCAATTCCCCCCACAATTCCTCGATGTCTAGCAGTAAAATGAGCAAAGGTGCGAGGAGTAGCGGCTTCTTGATGAAGAATCGTGTCAGCATTGAGATGAAAATAGTTGCTCAAACGGGCGATCGCTTCTTCAGTATATTGTTGTTTGAGTTGGTCGTATTTTTCTTGGCTAGCTTGCCACCAAATTTGCGGATCGGTAAAACTAGAAGCAATTAAGGTCGCTTTTCCATCTGGGGCCCTTCCGTCTCCTGGTTTACTAACAGAAACAAATAAAGAGTTATTTTCGCCAATGGGGCCATCATACTCATAGAAAAATTGTAGGTGAGGGGGACAATTTTCAGGAATGACTTGACGATCTACCCCTAAATAAATAACAAAGGCCCCTGATGCTTCAGGAAGCCTATCAACTCGCTTCTGATACAGTTTCCACAAAGAAGAAGAGGTATCAACCATCTGTACTAAATTTTGCACAGGTACATTAGCAATGATGTGGTCAGCAGTTTGAGTAAAGGTTTTCCCTGTTTTTTGCTGACGGATCGTCAGAGTGTTGTTATCAATTTTCTCTACTTTATGACCGACTAAGATTTTTCCTCCCTGCTTTTCTAACCCTTCTACCAAGCGATCGCTCAATACTTGCATACTTTCCTGTAGATGGTAGAGTCCTTGGGGTTCTTGGGAAACACCTAATGCAGTGGCAGCATAGAGTAAGGCAGTTTCATCAGCATTGACTTGGGAATACAGCTTTAATTGCAAGTCTAGGAAGGTTTTGAGGCGTTTGTTTTCGTATAGTCCGTACAATTTTAAAGCATCTCCTACTGTCATCAAGGTAAAGGGAACAGTCAGCAGCGTATCTAACCGTATGGCTGTTGCCAGTTGCCAGATATCCCAGAGGTTGCGTGGGGGTAAGACAGGATCTCGACTTTGAAATTTCCAACTAGCTTGAAATAATTTTGACATTAATTGCCAGAAAGGTTCACTATTGGGAAATTGCCTTTGTCTTTCAGCTTGCCACTTTTGGCGATCGCGCCAGACATTGATAGGTTGGGTTTCCCCTGGTAAAAAAACAGCACAAGCAGGATCGCAAGGCGTTGTCTGAGGTAAATCTATTCCTAATTCGGCAAAAATACGTTGATGAATGCCTCCAGGTTCTAAACCAGCTACTTGGGTTGCTCCCACGTCAAAGGTGAACCCACGACGTTTAAAGGTTGAAGCGCAACCCCCTGGGACGTAAGCTTGTTCATACACAGTGACATCATAGCCTCGACAAGCTAATAATGCACCAGCGGTTAATCCGCCAATTCCTGCACCGATAACAACGATCTCCTTAGTCATTCCTGCTTATTTACATTTCTTTACATCCTCTCTCATATTGTATCGCAGCAGTGGACAAGGCGAGAGTATCAACATTTCGTATAAGCAGGGATAAAATTTTGATGCCTTGCCCCTACGATCTAACTACTCAGGTTGACTTCTTCTTGTAACCACGGATCAACAGCTTGTCCATCTTTTCGTTTTAATTCGATGGTAATTAGGGATTTTAGATTAGAATCGGGGGGCGCAGGTTGAGAGTGAAAGATAATATCGTAATCATTGGGATCTTCTTTTTGTTCTCTTAACCAATCTTGAACTTTAATCGTACAAAAAAAGGATTGTCCTTGCTCAAACATTCGGGAGATTTGCATTTGCAAGGTATAAGGATTAACTCTTGCCATAGAAATTACATCAGCGAATTTATATGATTAATTTTAACAAATAGTTTTCTGACTTAAAAAGTTGGTAATATTTTTTAATGGCTATTGAAATCTAAAGATAGTTGTTGAAAATTTGGAGGTTGCACAGTTACGTCTTGCTCAATCTCGTAGTTCCTAATAAAGATTTCTTTACCTTTATTTGCTTTTCCTTGTTTATAGTTATTCATGCCATATTGTAATTCCCACCGAACAATTGTAAATTGCTCAAAATAATTTCTAATTTCTTCTGAATCATCATAAGTAATTAACCATTGATGTTGGCATTGTGCCATTGCTTCTGCAAAGTCTGAATGATTAAATACCGTGTGTAAATTGCCATCCTTGCCATACAATTTGGATTTTGTTGCTTTTAAATAAGGGGGATCTAAAAAAATAAAAGTATCTTGTCCTTGACTTTTAATCACGTCTCGATAATCTAAGTTGGTGATTTTAATTCCTGGGAGAATATTAGCCAGACTTTCTAAGCGATCAATGGATGAATTGGTAAATCGTTTTTCAAACGCAGCTTGAGAAAACCCCCCTGATTCAACAGTTCCAGAAAAGGTAATTCTATTAAGAACAAAAAAGCGAACTGCTCTTTCAAAGTC
This sequence comes from Cyanobacteria bacterium P01_G01_bin.49, assembly GCA_039180145.1. Taxonomy (GTDB): domain Bacteria; phylum Cyanobacteriota; class Cyanobacteriia; order Cyanobacteriales; family Microcystaceae; genus JBCDDV01. The sequence goes on from JBCDDV010000196.1 coordinate 5,559, forward strand.
GGATGATTCTTCGACTTGGATTTCAGTTAATTCTTTAAAGAGTTTTCGTCCATCGGTACAAGTTAATTTAATTTTACGCAATGCTCTAACTAATTCTTTTAAATCTGACTGAGCATATTTCCAAA
>JBCDDV010000197.1:0-5679 GCA_039180145.1 Cyanobacteria bacterium P01_G01_bin.49
CGTCGTTTTTCCTGAACCTGATACTCCCATAATCAGATAAATCATAATAGAGTTCCTCATATTTTTGTCGATTAAAATAAAATGAATTGAGGATAAAACTTAAAATAATTGTCAGTTGATTCTTTTGATAAATTCTTGATGTTCTGCTGTTTTCATGCCTTGGTGTAATACATCTAAAACTTTAGATAAATTACCTTTCAATAATTCTTGATAATTTAACCATAAACCAGTATAAAATTCACTTTTAATAACCCCTTTTTGATCAGCTTCTAGTTTAATATATTTTCCTCTTTTTAAACAAAACCAATCAATTTCATGATCATAAACTCGCCAAACTAAATATTCTTGAACTCGATTTTGTTGATAGGCGTTGAGTTTATCGTGTAAATCAAGAGAAACGGTACTAGCAGCAATTTCAACGATTAATTCTGGCGCACCTTCTACATAATCATCCTCACTAATTATTGATTGTCCTCCTTTAGTTATTCTCAGTAAAGCATCAGGTTGAGGTGTATTTTTTTGATCAAGTCTTACTGTTGCATTATCAGCTAATTCAACGCCTGGGGTTGATGCTTCATACTGTGCTAACCAACCAATAATATGAGCATGGGGTTTACCATGCTGCCTAAATCTTAACGCTGCTGCCAGATAAACTACCCCTTCAATTAATTCTGCTTTTTTAATATGAGGCATAGTTGCGTAACGGCGTTCAAATTCGAGAGATGTTAGTTGATCACCATTTTCTAAAGGGGGAATTTTTACGTTAGGTTTGATTAAATTTGAACTCATAATTATCATTTACAATTTAAAGAATGCTTAGATGAGCAATACCTACTTAACCTAAAAGATGACTAATATTTTCGTTCTTTTGGCTCAAACATATCAATAACTACAGGCATATATTGAATATCCAAACCCGCAGCAGAATAATAAGCTAAGGTATGCTTTAAGAAATTAGGATCGTCCCGTTTTGTATAATCTTCCCGTGAATGGGCCCCGCGACTTTCTTGACGATTTAAAGCAGAGGTTAAAATCATTTCTCCTACTATCATAATACTTTGTAATTCCATCGCTTCAATTAATTCTGTATTCCAACAACTCTCTTTATCATCAAGATAAACTTGCTCATATTGGACTTTAAACTGTTGAATTTTTTCTAAGCCTTCTTTCATGGATTCTTCGGTACGAAATACGCCACAATGTTCTGTCATGCAGTCTTGAAATTGTTGACGTAATGACCCTAAACGAATCGTTCCTTTTTGATTTAAAAGACTTTCAATGCGCTGTTTGGCTTTATTAATATAAGTTTGGGCATCAAAATCAGAAAACTTGCGATTTTGCACATAGCTGGCAATATTTTGTCCAGTAATTTTGCCATAGACCACACACTCTAATAGGGAATTACTTCCCAAACGGTTGGCCCCATGAACAGAAACACAAGCACATTCTCCTGCTGCAAAAAATCCTTCTGTTAAGCGATCGCCGCTTAATTTTACCCGACCTTGAGTATTGACTGGAATTCCGCCCATGCAATAATGAGCAGTAGGACGTACGGGCATCGGTTCATAAATTGCATCCACACCTACCAAGCGATGGGCTTCTTCCCAACAGAAAGGAACCCGACTCATAATTTTTTCTTCTCCCATGTGACGCAGATCTAGATACACACAAGGGCCCCCTGGACTACCATCGGGATGTACACCTCGTCCTGCCCGAATTTCTAGAGTAATGGCACGGGAAGTGATATCACGAGGGGCTAATTCCATACGCGAGGGGGCATAATCTTCCATAAACCGCCTTCCTTCGCTATTAATGAGGTAGGCTCCTTCTCCTCGCACGGCTTCAGAAATTAACACACCAACGGGGTATAATCCAGTGGGGTGAAACTGGACAAATTCCATGTCTTCTAGAGGAACTCCTGCGATCGCGGACATGGCTAACCCGTCTCCTGTGGAGGCAAAATCATTAGAAGTTGTATTAAAGACTCTTCCGTAGCCTCCTGTGGCAAACATGACCACCTTACTACGAACAATTTCAATGATGCCATCTTGAAGATGATACATGGCGATGCCTTTTGCCTCGCCATCTTCGAGGATCAGTTGCATCACATACCATTCATCATAAATAGTCACTCCATTACGTCGTAGGTTATTGACTAATTCGTGAAGGATCGCATGACCTGTTTTATCTGCAGCGTAACAAGTCCGGTTGTGAGTATGACCGCCAAAAGCCCGTTGAGCAATTTTCCCATTGTCCAAACGAGAGAATAAGACCCCTAAATGTTCCAAATCGATAATAACATCAGGAGCTTCTTGGGTAAGCAAAGCGACGGCATCTTGATCAGCTAAATAGTCTGATCCCTTGATAGTATCGAAGGCGTGGGACTTCCAACTATCTTCTGAATCAACATTTTTGAGACTGGCCGCAATACCCCCTTGGGCTGCAACAGAGTGGGAACGAATGGGATGAGTTTTGGCAACGACAGCAACATCTATACTGGAATTGAGGCGTTTAATTTCTAGGGCGGCGCGACATCCTGCTAATCCACCACCAATAATCACGACATCGTGTTCTAACATCTAATATCAGAGGAGAGAGTTCATATTTCTGACTGTAACTCATTGAGTGGGAAACATCTCCAAAGGAAAGTTAAAGATTTCTCCCGAACTCTTTTTAGTACGAAGACGAATTGATTCAGTCTTTCCTATCTTTGTTGAACTTGACTAATCAATAACAAATGACCAATGTTAAATGATAAATGCTAAATGTTTTGACGTAAGCGATGCTGTCGGCGGTTAAATTGAATTTGTTCTTCAGTTAAAAGGTGATAGTTTCTGATGGGAGGACGCATGTCCCATTGGGTTTCGGCCAAGATAAATAGGTTAGCTACCATGATTAGTCCAGTGGTTAAGAACTGCCATCCTACTACATAGGGTAATATGCCAATTCCGAGAAGATGAAATAATCCAGCCAAAAATAAGGCACGAGAACTAAGTCCCCATCCCGTCGCTAAATAACCGATCGCGCATAGTCCTAACCAAATATGGGAAAGGTGCATTAATACTTGTCCCCATCCTAAAAAGATACTACAGTCTGTTAGGATAACGCCGCCTACCATCAAGCTTACCCAAGTGTAAAGTACCCATTGTACTCGTTCTACTTTGACCCAAAAATAGGTCAATGCGATCATGGCAATGCTTCCGATCACCGTTAATACTGACCAGAAGATCGCCTGATTTATCCAGCTAATGGGTGAAAATTGGGCAGTGATGAAAATAGAGGCTGAGATTAGTCCCCAAATCACACATACTTGATCAATGCGTGTATATATGCCTGTGTAAAAAGTTTTTCCAGCAATTTTTAAATAAAGGTGTAAGAGTCCTTGAAGATCCTGATAATCTAGTGTTTTCTGTTTACGGCGAAAAATGGGTTGAGAGTAATCTAATAGATTCATCGAGGGGGGATTTGTCTTGAGTTGTCAAGTTAAATTAATTTATTTTTAAATAAACTTTACAATAATAAATCTTTTTTGACAAGGATAATGAGTGTATTCAAAAGATCTTGGCAATAATAGGGTTTCGTGAACTTCATTTCTCAAGTTTGCTCTGAATAGGCGTAAAGGTTTTCCTCTACCAGACCACCCCCGAATGTAGTGAGGAAAGCGCGAGAAGGGAAGGAGGAACATAAACTTGATTGACTTGCAAACTGCTTGCCTTCTTTTCAGAAATGCTCCTTCTACACTCCCTACATATCAGATTTAATCTCGCAATGTTCGGATTTTCAACTGGTTGAGAAGTTGTTAGAAACTTTGGCAAAGATGAGGGGAAGCACGACGACTCATTCGGTAAGTAAAATCACTCACAGAACATGTTGGTCTATCTGGGTTAATTGTCTGACTTGTTCGTTTCCAGTCTTCTCTTTTAGCAGGACGTGAGCTAATTTTTCCCTCATCGGAACGACACATATGTATCCAGATATGCCCATGTTCTTCACAGAAAAATTCTTCTAGCCAAACGTTTTGATTGACACAAACAGGATTTTGTGTCGCTAAAAATTTTGCTTTCTTATGAGAGAGTTTGAACCCATGTTGAATGTCTGATGCTCCCTCGTAAAATAGATAATATTTAGGCCCTCCGATTCGCCATAACCGACGACCGCATTGAGGACAATGAACTTGTGGTGTTTTACCTCTTCGACTTCTTTTGTTTGGCATGCTATTGGAATATAATTGCGGTATGATTTATTCACCAAAGAATACCCTAACTATTGTGGTTATGTTGTGATCTCTATCACTCACTATCAACATTTTTAAGAAAGTCTTAGAAGTTGGTATTCAGGATTGGGGAATAGAGAGTTTTGGGAATTATGAGACATTCCAATTCTGCTTTAGTTACGCCCTCTATTCCGTTGAAACCATAAAAATTGCCCAATGATTTTTATTCTTCCTTACAAATTTGCAAGGGCTAATTTCACTAATATTTTGGTACTAAAAAAGTGTTTTCATCGTCTTCTGTATCGTTTTTCCCGAATCAAATTCAATTGCTATAAATTTCGTACAAAGTCCCTCTTTGTTGATAGGGACGGTCAATAGATTGTATCGATTTTTGTAAGGTTTGTACCTCCATACAAGTCCCTCCCATTGCACCAGCCATGGTGGTTATATGTTCTTCCATTAACGTTCCCCCAATATCATTGCAACCCCAGTTTAATCCTTGCAATGCTCCATTTAAACTCAATTTTACCCAACTCGGTTGATGATTTTTTATCCAGTTTCCCAGAAAAATCCGGGAAACTGCTGTTAATAATAGAGTTTTTTCTAAACTTGGTTGCTCCCGGTTAACACGCTTTCTCAATGCTAAAGGTGCATCTTTTCCAACAAAAGGTAATAAAATAAACTCGGTAATTGCGGCAGGATACTTATTTTCAAGGGCAACTTTTTGGAGGTTTCTTAAATAACTTAAATGTTGTATTTGTTGCTGTGGGGTTTCAATGTGTCCGCATAACATCGTGCTAGTTGTATTAACCCCAAAACGATGAGCTAAACTGATAATCTCTAACCAGGTTTGAGTATTAATTTTTTCAGGGCAAATAATGCGCCTTACCTTGTCATCTAAAACTTCTGCTGCCGTTCCTGGCATTGATCCTAACCCCACGTCTTTTAAGGCTACGATAACTTCTGTATAACTAATATTATCTTCTCTCGCAATGAATTGGATTTCTTGAGGGGAGAAAGCGTGCAAATGGAGTTGGGGGAATTCCTGTTTTAAACTAATAATTAATTGTTGATAATATTTTAGGGAAGTTCCCTGCAATTTTGCTTCGGGGTTTAACCCTCCTTGCATACAAATTTCTGTTGCTCCTCGTTGGACAGCATCAGCAGCTTTTTCAAGAATTTGACCTATATTTAACCAAAATGCACCGTCATCTTCAGCATCCCGTCGAAACGCACAAAAATTACAATGTTGTTCGCAAATATTAGTAAAATTTATATTGCGATTAACCACATAAGTAACAGTATCTCCTACTTGTTTGTAACGGAGTTTATCAGCCGTTTGACGAATTTTTTCAATAACGCTTTCTGCTGTCTGAGATAAGAGCATTACTCCTTCTAATTCTGATAATTCAAGACCGTTTTCAGCCTTTTCTAAAATATCAGTGAGGGATTCAATTTGATTAATC
>JBCDDV010000198.1:0-5679 GCA_039180145.1 Cyanobacteria bacterium P01_G01_bin.49
AACCTCGTCAAAATAAGAGCGGTTCTGTTGATGAGTGGGAATCTCACATTTTACCTCATGGTGCAATTGAAGAGCTTGCACCAAACCTTTGGCACGTGACTGGAACTTTGCCTAGTTCTACTATGGTTCCGCGTGAAATGGTGCTTTATACATTAGCAGATGCTAGCCTCCTGATTCATAGCGCGATCGCTTTAAATGAATCGGGAATGGCAAAACTTGAATCATTAGGTAATCCCAAAATCTTGATTGTACCTAACCGCATTCATAGACTTGATGCTGGGGTATATAAAAAGCGCTATCCTCAACTAATAGTTGTTTGTCCAGCAGCAGCCAAACCTTATGTTGAAGAAATGGTAGCAGTAGATGGAACGGCAGAGGAAATCTTACCTCAGTACGGAATTACCTGTCATCAACCTGCTGGTATTCGTCCACAAGAACTTGCCTACGAACTACCATTAGCAACGGGACAAGCACTAGTATTCACAGACATCTTATTTAATTTAAATAAATCATATTTCCAACAACACTTACCTGTAGGAGAATTTTTACTTCAGTGGTTAGGAACAAGTGTAATCGGAACAAGTGGATTTTTCGGTATCACTGGTTTGGGCAGAAGGTTTTTCATGACAGACCGCAATGCATATCGCCAGTGGTTAGAAACATTAGCTGATAGCATACCTAACTTGCAAGTAATTTCTGTGGCTCATGGTAATCCCATAGTTACCAATTGCAATCATCGGTTACGCGAGGCAGCAAAACGCTTACTATAAGCGCTGTTTTTGCTTCCTCTTATTACCAAGAATCAACTCAGTAATCGCTGAAAATCAATACATGATTGCAAAAGTCCTTGCAATTAACCAAAACGTTTTGGTTAGCAACAACGCTGAATCGGCAGATTACTACTATCTGGCAGATTCCACGACGAATACACAGCTCGATTTTGGTCAATTAATACTTGAAGATTATGTCAGACCAAGACAATGAAAGCTAATTTCAAACAAACAACTATCGAACTGATAGAAGAATTTCTCATAGAGAAAATTACTCAAATAGCTCCGAATTCTCTCAGAGAAGAACTTATTTCAGATGATGGTATTTTGCAAGGAGAGCCAAATTTTTTAGAACAGTTTTTTAAAATTCCCGATGAATTTTGGGATATGGGCTACAAATGGTTTCTACATCATAAATCTATCGATTGGACTATTCAAGAGATGTATAATTTCCTGGCACAGGAAATGAAACCAGCTCTAGATTTATTTCAAGATGCAATATCGGACAAAATCCTAGTTTTAACTGCAAGAAAATTCAAAGTACCCAAGCCCAATTCTGGTAGAAAAACGTCTAGAAATCGAGTCAAATTTGAAGATACTATTCCATACTTTGACCCTAATGAATATGTGCAACATCTTATAGAGTCGATGCATGATGTTTGTGCGGTCAGAATTGCAAGTGAGTTAATCACAATAATGGAATTAGATAAGCTCAACTTAGCAACTTTAGAAAATCTACTAGACAGCACATCACAATCAATTCCAATCACAGAAGAAACACTTAAAGAAATTACAGGATTACCCACCCCAGCACCGCTAAGGGCTAGCGTCGAATCCCATTACCGCCCTGATAAATGGAAAAAAGGTGCTAATAATTTTGGGGTATTTGAATCTGTTAGTAAAACCAACCCTAAAAATCGAGTAGAGGTTTACGTAGGTGGAGAAAAAGATGGTGATATTTTAGCGTGGGAAGCTGCGCTTCAGGTCATTGATTTAATGGGAATTGATGCTGCAAAAATTCAGCTAGTTTTTGCTTCTTATGCTTTTAACTCCGGCATTAGAAATCAACCCAAATTTACTTTGAAAGGTACAGAAATAATTAAACAAATAGGATGGGATAAAAAACATCGTATAACTGTCTCTGAAAAGCTTGCCAAAATTGCTAGTATTGCCTTTCATTTAGGTCGAATGTTGATGGAATGTACCTGGGTCGAAGGTAAACCAAAAGGCAATAAAGTTGATGTTAGCGTGAGCATTTCTCCCCTATGGGTAATTGAGGTTGATGCTAGGGGACAAAAGAATATTTTTACAGAAAAAGTTGATGCTCCTGAAGAAGTTTATATCAATGTAAGTCCTGGTCCTTGGGCTGAAAAATGGCTCAACAGAATGGGGATGAAAGCAGGGATGGCACTGCATCAATTTGGTTGGTTAGCCACAGAACTTTTAAAAATCGATCCCTATCACGACGAGTTGGCATTAAAACTAGCAATTCACCTAACAATGGCTAGTCGCATCAAAATGCAGGATAAAAACCAATACGAACACAAAGCTGGCAGTTTGTTGGAAGCTATAGAATTAGAAACCCGAATTAGCGCAGCCCATCAAGATAAGCGACAAGCCTATAACCTCAAACAAAGATGGGATAGTGCTTTGACTCTGTTAATGAGCATGAATTGGCGGGTCATTTTTGACGATACTACCTACCCAGAATGGTTAAGACCCAATAGCAAAGCCAAAAAACCTTCTAATTCAAGAAAAGAAAAAATTATTGACCGACTGTGGAAAGCGAAAATCACGATTATGCCTCCAGAACCCATTCCCATGCTGCTAACGCGGAAAAGTAAACCATTAAAACTCAAATCAGCTAAACGGGAGAAGTCAGAAACTATTTTGACGGGGGCAGATATCCGCAAAAAAAGAGAAGCCAAAGGAGTAAGTCAAAAAGCTCTAGCTGAGTGGGCTGGTAAGACTAAAGCTTGGCTATGCATGGTGGAGAAGGGTAAGCGAAAGATTGACCAAAAAAAAGCAAAACACCTTTATGCAGGCATTGATATTTTGACAAGTTAAGTCAACCCATTAAGTCAACCCAAGGGAATTTACCTTGCCGTAATAATTTTTAGGAAACCTTGATTATTGAAACTCTTGTCTCAAGTAGTTTTCCGGATTTTAAGTTGTGTAAACAATGCCTAAAAAGTATTAATTTTCTACAGGCTAATTAGTTAACAAAATTTGTTAACCAAAAAAAGTTGCAAAATTTGGCATCAAAACCTTATGGGGCATGATTTTGAGCAGTTAACAAGAAACACCCCATCGGGTGACTAAAACGCCCCATCGGGCGACCTGGCATTTTTGAAAGCCTTACTGCATAAAGGTTTCAAGCGTTAACTTTTTCCCGATCATATTTGATGGGAAACAAAAATGGCTGTTGCAAAAAGTGCTTTACTTTTTAGTGACCAAAAAGAAGTGACCAAAATCACCAACCAAAAAGGAGCGACCAAAATTACCAATAAAAATATTTCATCTAGAACACAAAATCTAAAAAAATGAATCGAAATCTAAAACGGAATCTAAAACGAAAATTCTTGCCCAACGAATTTACAGCAAATATTCGCGTATTAAGAAAAGCTGGTTAGTTGCTTATGCTGACCTAGAAGCGAAAAGTAGTAGAAGCGAAAAGTAGTAATAGTCCGAAAGGAGTTACTGCGATAAAAATCTTCAGTTCACCCAATTCAGTTCACCCAACTTCCGTCCAATAAGTCTGTCATCACACAGACTTTGCCTCGCCCCCAGTTGCTTAGCTTAATGCTAATGCTTGTTTTTTCAAGCGCAACTAACACAGACATTTAGCACCATAAGGTTAGCAAATTTTGAGGTGAACTACAGGTTTCATAGCAACTACTTTTCGGTTTTGGGGAAATTTATAAGCGCTAATCGGCTCCAAAAGGAGACCGAAAAATGCAAAAAATCTGCACTAGTCATAGGGCTTGTGGGGGTGCATCATGACACCAGAAAACATTCAACCCCCCAACAACCTTACCCAACGGGAATATCAAGAAATCGCCATAGATAGCGCTATCCACCCCGCGTTAATCGCAGCGAACTTCAAACACATCGAAGGCGAATTAGTTTATTCGTACTTATTTTTTTCAGACCAAATTCCCCGCACTAATCCTGGAAGAATTACAAGTGGGTTCTTAAAACGCTACCAGCACGTAGAATCCGGTGGATGGTGGGTTAATGGACTAGACCCACACAACAACTGGGAGCCAATGCTATGGGGAAGATTTAAGCCCACCCAACCGCGAATTGATGAAAAAGGCAGACCCGTCAAATACGAGTCACCGCCTAAAACCTCTAATCGCGTTACCTACTTCGATTTACCCTGCTGTATCTGGGACTTGGTAGCGCAACGGTACAACATCAAGCGTGTAGAAGGTAGAAGGCAGAGGGCAGGAGGCAGAGGGCAGGAGGCTGAGGGGCTGAGGGGCTGTACGCTTCGCGTATCCGATAGGAGAGGGACTGAAGAGAAGAAGACAGAAGGCAGAGGGCTGAAGGCTGTACGCTTCGCGTCTCCGATAGGAGAGGAGCAGAGGGGATGTACGCACAAAGCTTTGTCGCAGACTGGAGATGAGGGGAAAAGGACATCGCCACTGTTGGAGTATGAGTTGCTTTCTGCTCAAAATGCGCTCCCTGACTCAGAAGCGGCTACCTACAGCTTTTGGGAGTGGGTGCAGAAGCATCCAGAAGTCCCGGTAATTCTCTGCGAAGGTGAAAAGAAAGCTGCTGCTTTGTTGAGCCTGGGTTTTGTTGCTGTAGCCCTCCCCGGTATTTGGAACGGACGGGTTGGCAAAAAGGGCTTGGATGAACGACTGCACCCGGATTTACTGCCTTTAGCACAACCCAATCGCCAATTCATCATCCTGTTCGACTATGAAGAAAAACCCAAGACCCAATGGGCAGTATTCCAAGCCAGCCTGCGGACAGGAAATACCATAGAGGCGGCTGGAAGCCTCTGTAAGGTGGGTCAACTACCTGGAATAGAGAAAGGAGTAGATGACTTTATTGCAGCCCGTGGAGGCGACGCTAGCGGTCTTTTAGAGGACATATTTGATAAAGCACTACCTCTGAAGGATTATCAGCGTACTTTCCACATCAGCCATCGGGGACTAAGCAAGAAATATCCCCCAGATATTCGCGTCAACGTCAAATACCTCTCAGAAGCCCTCGTCTTGCCCGATAAAGGCTTGGTAGCCCTAGACAGCGACATGGGCACCGGTAAAACCGAAATGCTCTCAAAATGGCGCGAAAAACACCCCAATGAGCGATTTTTGAATAACGGACATCGGGTCAACCTGCTAAAAAACCTAGCAGAGCGCCTGAAAACCGAGATGTACTCGGATTTGGGCTATTCTGGTCTAGCCCAAGCCAAAGCCCTAAGCATCACCATAGACAGCTTGCAGTGCGGCTCGTTCTAACGCCGGAGCCTTCCGAAACGGAAGGGGTATGAGTTAGGTGTAACCCAACGGGTTACATAACTGTTTCTCAGATGTGGGTGAAAGCCCCACCGCTTAAGGGATAGCTGACTCCTTATCTGACCACACCGAGCGTGAACTTGACAACATCGCGGAGTGAAGCTGGTAACAGGGCGCAATCAGTTGTAAAACAAGCAGGTAACAACACTGGCGCTAACGGGGAGATGACATGGGTAAACAAGTCCTAGAAAAGTGTCTAATCGGCGGGCTACAACCTGAACAACAAATGTAGACCTCACCTCCTACATTCTCACGGCATCTGTAATGCGATAGCCGGAATCCCTGAGAAGGAACGTAGGCAAATTGGACTGCCCTAAATCATCAAAACAATCTGAGTTACGGAACGAGTAAAAACGTGTAGAAGGTCTGGGGAAAGG
>JBCDDV010000199.1:0-5671 GCA_039180145.1 Cyanobacteria bacterium P01_G01_bin.49
AAACGACGCTATAGAACTGTTGAAGAAGTATTACAAGATTTTCCTCAAATTCAGCTTGAAAATTCAAACTTATCCTCAAATATTGTTATTACCAATTCTTTTCAAAACAATCAGACTATTTCAACAAAGATTCAATCGGCAAACCTTTCTAATGCAATTCAAGTCAAACCTTTTTCTTTTGAAACAATAACCATTATGATAGAAGAGGAAGAAAGATTCTGGCGAACGCATTACCACATTGTTCCACAAAAAAAGCAGTGTCAAGTAGAACAATTCATCCTAAATTTAGCAACAGATATAACCCTCGATATGGTATCAATTTCTGGTGGTAAATTCTTGATGGGTTCACCACGAGATGAAGAAGAAAGTAGAGATAATGAACGTCCTCAACATTGGGTAACTGTTCCTTCTTTTTACATAGGAAAATATCCCATTACTCAAGCACAATGGCAAACTATTATGGGTAATAATCCATCTCATTTTAAGGGATCAAATAAACCTGTAGAAAACGTATCTTGGGATGATTGTGTCAAATTCTGTTACAAATTATCTCAACAAACAGGATTAAATTTTAGTTTACCTAGTGAAGCAAAATGGGAATATGCTTGCCGTGCCAGAACAACTACACCCTTCTATTTCGGAGAAACTATTACGTCTGAGTTAGCTAACTATAACAGTAATCATATTTATAATCAGGAAGAAAAAGGAATTCATCGGGAGCAAACAACAGATGTGGGGAGTTTTCCCCCTAATACTTTCGGTTTGTATGATATGCACGGGAATGTCTGGGAATGGTGCGCTGATGAATGGCATGAGAGTTATATCGGTTCCCCCACCGATGGTAGCGTTTGGTCAAATGGAAATAGTCGCCGTTCTCCTTTGCGGGGTGGTTCTTGGTATGATATGCCTCATCTTTGCCGTTCTGCTATCCGCGTCATCAATCTTAGGCAGAACATCTATAACTACGTTAGTGGTTTTCGTGTAGTATGCGTGTGATTATTTTTCTCCTATCCTCTTCAACCTTTTGCCAAACCTAATATCCATTCTTGAAATAGGAATGGTTATTTCTTCTTTGTTGCAAGAGTTTCTGTTACCCATTTTTGTTTCTCTCAACTGTGCAGTTTATTGCGTGTATTTGCCTAAATATTTATAAGAGAGATTGGGTACGTTAAGCACAGTTCAGTTTACTACAAGAATAAGGGAAATCCTATATGTTTATCGAAACTTTGATGAGTAATCCCATCTTTGGTTTAAGATTCATCGTTATTATCATTATTTCTATTTGTTTGCATGAACTGGCACACGGTTTAGCAGCAATTTCTCAGGGAGATGATACGCCTTATCGTCTTGGACATATCACTATGAACCCAGTGGTTCATATGGGTTGGCCTTCTCTAATTTTACTATTTTTTATCGGGATTGCTTGGGGACAAATGCCTGTTAATCCACGCAAATTTCGCCATCTTAAGTTTAGTAGTATTTTCGTGTCAGCATCAGGGCCACTCTGTAATTTTGCCCTTGGATTATTATGTATTTTGATGATCTTAGCTATTAGAGAAAACTTATTGGTATTCAACTTGTTGAGCGATACTTTTTTTTATCTAGCTGCTTATATCAATTTCATGTTATTTATTTTCAATTTACTTCCCATTCCCCCTCTAGATGGGTTTCATGTAGCAAGTGAAATTTTCCCATCACTTAAATCATTAGCTAATAGTCCCTTTGGATATATGGCGATCATGATTGTGTTTCTGGGAGGATTTTCTTCAGTTTTAGGGTATATCGTGAACGGAATGATGTGTTTATTAGGATTATGTGGTTGACAGGTTTCTACTTTGGTTTCTAACTAAGAGTTTTGGGAATAAAATCTAATAATTGATGAGCTAATTCCAACTTACTGCAAGAGTCTATTTTATGTTGCTGTCCCTGGGAATTAATTAAAATAGCCTGATTGGTATCACTGCCAAATCCTGCACGAGAAATATCCAGAGGATTTGCTACAATAATATCTAAATTTTTACGTTTCAATTTATCAACGGCTGGGGTGACAATATCCCCTGTTTGTGCTGCAAACCCAATTAAACATTGATGAGTTTTTTTTCTTTGTCCCAATTGAGCGATAATATCAGAAACAGGAATTAGTTCTAAAGACTTTGGTAAAGCTTTTTTAGGTAGTTTTTTATCAGTATATTGAGATGGTTTAACATCAGCAACGGCTGCCGACATAAGAATAATATCTGCCTCAGAAAAATGAGCGATTATTGCTTTTTCCATCTCAGTCGCACTGACCACAGAAATCAATTTATAATGAGGTGAGGTAGGCAATAATTCTGAAGCAATGGGGCCATGAATTAAGGTAACAATTGCGCCGCGATCGCTGGCTGCTTGAGCTAAGGCTAATCCCATTTTTCCCGTCGATGGGTTACCAAGAAACCTCACCGGATCAAGATATTCTCTGGTTCCTCCCCCACTGATTAAAACCCGTTTTCCCTGTAAATCTCTTTGTCCTTGGGTATAAGCTAAAGAATGCAGCTTAGTGATAATTTCTTGAGGTTCAGCCATGCGTCCTGATCCAACGCGATCACAAGCGAGTAAACCAGATCCCGGCCCGATGGTATGATATCTTGAGTTTTGCTGTAATTGTTGCCAATTTCCCTGTACGCTTGCCTGTTCCCACATGTCTGTATTCATAGCAGGGACAAGTAAAATAGGGCAACGAGAGGCTAAAACCGTATTTGTGAGCAGATTATCTGCCAACCCATAGGTTAATTTAGCAAGGGTATTGGCGGTCAGAGGGGCAATTAAGAAGAGATCAGCCCATTCCCCCAATTCTATATGCAGAGGCCTCGAATGAGTAGCTTGCCAGAAGTCTTGATCCGTGTAAACTGTATGACGACTTAAAGTAGAAATAGTTAGCGGGGTAATAAACTTTTGCGCAGTTTCGGTGAGAATAACACGAACATTGCCTCCTACTTTGAATAAAGAAGAAATAACCTCACAGACTTTATAGGCAGCAATACCGCCACCAATGCCTATGAGGATACTTTTGGATTGAAGCATGGTGATTACGCTTCGTCGTAAGCTTCAATATCAAGCAAGTAAAGATAGGGTTCCGCTAAATCTTGACGTTGAAAAGCGATCGCTCGTAAAGTATGCCAGTCTTGCAGTGCCTCAAAAGGATTGGTATAATCGTCCTGTTCAAGTCTTCCTGCCAGAGTAGCTACATCTTGATCGGTCAACGTAGAAATATCTTGCCGAGTTAAGCTTAATGTTGTCATTCCGCACCTCCTCTTAAACTGCAAGGTTTACAGCCATACCTATTGTACCCTGCACTTTCAAGATTATTCGCATTATCCCCAAGAATCTTAATTAAGAGCAAGTTTAATTAAGTTTAGTTTCCTCGATAAAGACCACAAATTTCTTTACCAATTCCACATTACGCCATCCTTTTTTCGCTTCCTCACTAATGATTTGTAGAGCTTCTGAAGGACTACACGCTTGTTTGTAAGGTCGTTGACTGGTTAACGCTTCATAAATATCAATAATTTGAAAAACTTGGGCCAACTTGGGAATATTTTCTCCTGCCAAACCATCAGGATAACCGCTGCCGTCCCAACGTTCGTGATGATGACGAATAATTTGTGCGATACTGCGACGGTTTTGCATGGGACGACAAATTTCTTCTCCGATTAAAACATGTTGTTCAATTAATTCTCGTTCTTTGTCATCTAATGTTCCTTGCTTCAACATTACTGCATCAGGAATTGCAACAGTGCCAATATCATGAAGATGAGACGCTAAAATTAGATCATTAATTTCTACGGGATTAAGGTCTAAATAGTCTCCAAATTTTTGTGCCAATTTATCAAATCTTACATTAGAGGTTCCTTCTGGAGAGTAGCGTTTGTCAATGGCTTTAGAAATCAAAAATAAGACTTGTTGCATCTGTTCTAACCATTCGTACAGACGCTTGCGTTGGATTAAAAGTTCGACTTCAGGCAGAAGCATCATTCTTTCTAGGGGTTTACTCATGAAAGCATCAGCCGTGACTTCCTGACTTTTGAGACGAGATTCATTATCGTTGGCAACACTCATTAAAATGATAGGAATAGAACGAGTTTGCTTATTTTGCTTTAATTGTTGACAAACATCAAACCCACTATAGTTGGGCATTTTGACATCCATTAAAATTAGGTCAGGAGACGTAGTAAGAACAATACTTAATACGTCTGTAACACCATCATGATCAATTACATTGTAACCCTCTGCACTTAACAGATCGACAGCCATGACAAGGCTAAAGGGGTGATCATCAACGACTAAAATTTTGGCAGGGTCAGAACTTCCGAAAATATCCACTGAATTAGAGTTGTGTGAGTTGACTAAAGTGAGTAAATTAGGAAAAAGTCGATCTAAATTAAAGAATAGGTTGATCGTAGCCGTTGTCAGATTTCTTGTTCAGTTTCATATTATACCAATCATTTCCTAGAGATAATATCTATATTAGTTGTCAAAAAACCCTTCACCAAAAAATCAGGGTGATAAATTATGTATTTTTTCCTAAATGGATAATCTGGCTAAGTCAGTGGTATTTTTCTGATCCATCGTTTTTTCCACTGACTACTGGGTTCTAAAGAACTCATATTCTGCTCTATTTGCCTACGTTGATGAATGATTTCTGTTGAGTCTTGAAGGGAAGGATCTCGGTAGGGAATAGCAGCGCGGGTTTGTAGGTGTTCTCTTTCCTGTTGAGATAAGGGAGGTAAATTGCTGCCTGTCCAGTTGGCAACAGTTCCAGGCGATCGCCTTCCCACGCTTCTGGTTGCCCCAATACTTAACCCTGATAATTGTAGGGCTTTTCTCACCGAAGCAGCACAGGAATAGGTGGCTAAATAGCCATCTTTGTGCAAGCATTGAGCAATTAATTGAATGAATTCTACTGTCCACAGTTGAGGACATTTTGGAGGAGAAAAAGGATCTAAAAAGATTGCATCTGCTTTGAACTCTCTTGTTACTAAAGTCTTTATAGTTTGTCTAGCATCTCCTAATAAAAGTTTAGCATCGAGTTTTTTATTTTTGATTTCATGGGTTTTGGCTAGGAGTTCTAAATATTCAGGAATTGGAAATGGCCAAGATTTCAATAATTGATATTCAATCGTTTTTAAGGGAACATTTCTATCATTTTCTAAGGCAATTAATTTTGTCTGACAATCGGGATTAATTGACCAAATGGCATCTAAAGCAACCGCACTATTGTACCCTAATCCATAGCAAATATCTAGAAGTCTAATAGTTGATTGATTTGAGGCTTTTTCTCTTAATTGGCAAGGTTCAATAAATTTATATTCTGCTTCTTGTTTTGCCCCAGAATGGGAGTGAAATAATTCTCCAAATTCTGCTGAGAAAAAGGTATAAGAATCATCATTAGTCGGTTGAGGTGTTAAGTTGTTATCTAACATAAGTACCTGGACAAAAATAAACGTTACTGTGAAGTGAGCAGGGGAGCAGGGAGTACGGAGCAGGGAGAGGGGTTACAGCTTATCTACATTTCTTAAGGCAGTTCCTTTTATTTATGTCCGACCACTTAAAATTGAAGAAACATTATAAAGATAGTCTTGCTATGGTGCAATACCAAAGATGATAACGATGGTTATGTTTTCAGGTTTCTTTC
>JBCDDV010000200.1:0-5669 GCA_039180145.1 Cyanobacteria bacterium P01_G01_bin.49
ACTTCACCAACATTGCCATGACCAAGTTCACGGAGGTGTGCATGACAAGCACCAGATTGTTGAGAAGCTGGATGAATCTAAAGGTTCACGTCCAGTTTTGCAGACGAGTCAGAGGGGTAACTCTCTGGCTTAGTTTAACTGTACGCCAAACATTGCCTAAAACATATCATTCTCGGCAAAGTTCGCAGCTCACAAGCACCATTTATCAATGGTTTTAGCTTTAAGGAATAAACTTACTCAACATTCATTTTCGGCAATGTTTTTTGAAATAGATAAATCTAACAAATTATTTTTTGCCAATATTGAAGCCTGAAAAGCCCATTATCTCGTTATTGGCGATCGCTAAAATCAAAAAAACATCCTAATTGCCGAAACCATTGCTGCATATAGCTTAAACAGCTATCTTGCACTATTTCGGGCATATCTCGGCTCTCCCCCGTCTTCTATGACAGCACTCTTATCTCGACGGTAGCTTTTCCAGACTTGACCATCAATAACTGAGATATCGGGAATTCTTGATGAATTCATCCCCGTTCTAATTCCTACATCCCCAGTTTTGACCTTGATGTCTAATTTGTATTGAGTCGCGATCGCTTTAAAACAATCGGCAATGAAATCGATAATTGATTTCTATCCATTTTCGCAAAGATTAGTTGCTTTAAGCTTAACACTGTCTACTATGGTAAAGTCAATTGTTTTTTCTTCTTCTACCACAAAACCCTCTCGAAGATAGATTTTTTCCTGTACTAAATATTCATGACATTGATTTCCATCAAGGGAAACTTTTCTAGTTGAGTTTAATCCCTGAGTAAAGTTTTTACCATAATTATTGGTAATTGCTTGTTCAAACTTAGCAAATCCAATACTTCCACCGTAATTATTACGGACATCTTCACTAAAGGATATCTCTTGTGAATTAGTAACAGTTGTAGCAAATTCTTTGATTACGCCCTTTGATACCTTTACAATTTCTGAATTGACATTTTTTTCGATTAATTCCTCATCGAAAGTTATATCATAATCCAAATTAGAATCTGGATCTTCATCTTGAACGTCTATAGATTCAATGTTGGCTTTATCCTCCTGAGCTGAATCTTTAGTTGATTCTATTCCCATCCACATACCAACACCAGTCCAAAACAATAAGGTAAATGGATCTATTGCGTTAGCAGCTTTTTGGACAAATAGATTAAATGACAAAGCAAGACATAAGCTTGCAACAATAGGCTTAGTTTTCATATTTTTTTGCACCTTAATTAATATCAAATTAAAATTTAGAACAGATTACCTTTACTTACCTGAAAAACATTCAAAATCAATCACACTCGTTTAATTTCTCGCATTTAAACTTAAATTCAGGACCTTTTTTACCTTCAACAAGCGTTACAAATATTGGAACTCCTTTTCTATCGCCCTTTGTATCGAGAGTAAAGCCGCTAGAAGAAGATTTTTCTGGATCTAAATGAAAATCAGAACCAAGATATTGTAATATACTGCTTCTGTCGTAATTTCCAGCAGAAATTGCTTCTCCAAAAACTTGCATGGCATCATAACTTGTTGCTGTACGCCAACTAATAAGACTATTTCTAGAACTCCAAACCAATCCAAAATCCTCAATAAAAGCAGAAGCAGAAGGCATACCCCTGTGCCAATCAATTGCCAAAGTCATGCCAAGTAACCCTTTTAATTCGCCAGCTACAGGGTTTTGTAAGGACTGAGGATTATACAGGGGAGTGATCCCATAAAAGTTCAGTTTATCTGCACCAGGAGTCACTTCTACTGCTTTTGCTAAAGCTTGAATTGAAGTTAAATCAGTGACAGCGGGTAAAAGCAATATATCTTCAACTTCAGACTCAACTAATGCCATAATTGTTTTTTTGGCTTGATCGAGATTTTTGATCTGATTAAGTTGAAAAAAACTTGATTCTTGCACATCTAATTCATCAGTCGTCAATAATTTACTTGATGGCCAATGCTTCACAAAGGCAGTTTTAGCACCAATAGGGTGATCTTTAGTAGCATCATAAAAGATCGCAAGTTTATCTATATTTTCTTTTTCCAAGTATGCAGCTAAGTGTATAGCAATTTTTTCATCTGATAACACCGTTCGGAAAAATTGCTCGTTTATATCCAATTTTTCGTTAAGATGTATTCCACTACTAGTAGATGACAAGATTGCAATTCTCGACATAAACCAAGGTATATTACCTTTTTGTAATACCTTAATTATGTTTTTTGTGGACTCTGTAGAATTCGATCCCAAAAAACCAGATATTTGATTCTCTCCCTGTACTAATCGAGCAACTCTTTTAGATTGGTTATCTTTATTGTTTGCATCATCAGCAATTACAATTACTATAGATAAACCCTCTTGATGATGATCGTCATTAAATTTCTGCTGAGAATGTGCAACTCCTCGCAACATTTCTTGAGCTACATTTGGATTTGTGGATATTGGCACTGATGCAACAATAAAAACAGATTTATTATTATTTGAAAGTGCTTCTGAATTATTTTTATAAATTGCCAATTCTGGATTATTAAGGTTTAGTGAGCTAACTCTCTCGTAACACTCTAAAGAACCTGAATAGTCTTTATCACGAACTTCATCAGTACATTCTTCTCCAGTTCCTAAAAATGATTTTCCACCAATAGAAAACATATCTGAAGAAGATTCCCAGATTCTAGGCTTAAAACACATCTCCCATGTCAACCAAAACAAAAAACCGAAAGATAAAAGTCCAATCGCTGTTCTTATATAACGAGGAAAATTATCTCTAAACTTTTTATGGCTTGTAGGCAAAATGATGGTGCTTTTTGTTGCTGAATGATGATTTTTTTGATAAAGTTCAAGATCTTTTAGAACTTGTCTAGTCGATTGATAACGATTACCTGGGCGACAATCAGGATGAGTCATCTTTTCAAGAACTTTTACTAGCTTAGAATCCAGGCTTACATGAGATTGCCAAAATTTCCTATCAAAATTAAACTGAATAAATTCTACATTTGTAATTCCCGTAACAAGTTGGATTGCTACAATACCCAATGCATAAATATCACTGCTAAATGTTGCTTGTTGAATATTTTGTTCCATTGGCATATAGCCAGGAGTTCCAGCAACCAAACTTTCAACAATATTACCTTGAGAATAAATCAATTTTTTAAGATCTTTCGCACAACCAAAGTCAATCAAATGATAAATATTAGATCCAGTACTGGATTGACAAGAAATTATATTGGAAGGTTTAATATCACGATGGAGTAGTTCCATATCGTGAATTTCAGTCAATATACTTAGTAATTGGTTTAAAAAATCAACTAACTCAGTCTCGTTAAGATAACTCGTACCTTCTTTTTTTAAACCATTAAGACAAAATTTCTTTTTAAGATCTTTTCCGTCTATATATTGTTGAATTAGAAAAAATTCGCCTTCTTCTTCGCAAAAATCAATGAGCTTAGGGATATTTAAATGTTTTTGGTCAAACATTTCTAAAATATCTCTTTCTTGCTGAAATTTTCTTTTTGCATCTTGAAAAATAGTTGGATTATTATTGCAGATCAAAACTTTGATTAGTGAGTTCTGACCTGCAATTTCAAGGTCTGATGCTAAATATGTACGACCAAATCCTCCCTTGGAAAGAGATTTTTTTATTTTGTATCGTGACTTAACAATACGACCAACGTAAGAATTTGTAGTGGCATTCATGATAGCTTCCTCGGTAGAATTATCGTCAAAAAAATTTCAACAACGTAAAATCATGCTCCTTCAATTGTGAAAAAAATTATCACTCAAATCTATGAAAAGATTTAAATGAGATACAAATACGTAAAATTTCTATCAATTGATAATTTTTATGTTATATCAACTTGTCTATTTTTGAACAAAAAAAAACCAATGAGTTTAATAAAACTACAAAATTAAAAATTTATAGTTTAAATTTAAGCTAAATAATCAATAAAATAAAAAAACTTGACTAAATTTAAGCTGAATATGTCTTATTAATATTTTTGAACCATATTTTAGTAGATGGATTGACAAATTATTTTGCAACATCTATTGCAAAATAATTTGCTTTGTTGTTTTCAATGCAATATGAATAAAAGTGAAATGGCAAATTAACTACCCATAAATAATTATGAAAAGCGAGAATCTAAACGAATATTTTCCAAATGTAGAAAAGGATGAAATTGAACAGGAAGTAAAAAAAATCATCAATTTTAAGCAATATCTATTAAAGCTGGCTAAAGATGCAGGAGTTAGTCAAGATGAGATGGCAAAAGGCTTAAAGATAAGTCGCTCGTTAGTGGCTAGATTTCTTGCAGCAGACGATGATAACCATGATTCTCGTTTGCTATTACCAATAAATCGATTGTCTCTCATAAATTTATGGACAAATATTATTGAAAGAACCCATCATCTCAACGATCAACAAAGAGAGTATAGAGAAAAACTTCAGAAAAGAAATAAAAATGAATTTTTAGAAATATTTAAATATAATCAAAGAAAATCTTTTAGTCTAAACGATATAGAAATTAGCAAAAAGAGAAGTCAACAACTATCTAGGCTTATAGCTTTATTAGATAACATTTTTTTAGAAGATGGTGTATTTTTGGAAATTGTCGAAGATATTGAGCAGAAAATAAATGGCTCAATCAAAAAAAAGATAGCATTTCAAGAAAATATTGATTCTAAACAACAAAATAAAGACTTGATATATTATCAATTAGAAGCACAAAAATTCTTGGAATCAAGTCCTTTTCTTCGAGATTCAATTAAAGATAAAATATTAAATAAATTCAAGAGGTCATTGGAAACATCTATTTTTCAGGGAAAAAGAAGTTTTTCAAATTCAGAATGATTTTCTTTATTAATAAGTATACTTGATAAGGTTTTATACAAAGAAATTAATAATATAAAAAATCATAATCCTCTAAGAGTTAATAGCTGCGAATTTAAAATCATAAGTATACCAATTAACAAAATTATAAAAAAATATTCGTTTGAAACAAATTTAATTGGAGTATTTGATCGTATAAATTACGAATGCGAAAAAAAAATGTTAGCACTTTATAACTCTTCACCCAAAAAAATTGACAACTTAGAAGATGAAACCAAATTTATCAAATCTATAACTCCTGTAATAGAAGTAAAAATTAGATGCTCCTCTTTAGAAAATAATGCTATCGAATTTAATTACACTTCAAACGCTACACCTTTAACTAATATGATCGTAGCTTTGGAATTTGGATTAGGAACAACAAGCTATTTAAAACCATCATTAATTTCTATGATTACTTTGGAAAATTCAATAGAAAGCTTTTGCAGAACCTCTGTAACATTGAATTCTCAAGAACATAATGATAACCAAAAACTATACACAGAACAAACTCAATACCAAGGAATATGGGTAGGATCGGATAGTATAATAAATACGGCTCAGGCATTTATTTATGCTAGTAGTAATTGGATAGTAGAAACTTATCCAGAAAATAGCAAACAGTCAGCTTATTACAGTTTTATATTACAATTTGCTAGTTTGGAATCTAAATTAAAAGAACAAGTAGACTTTATTTACGATCATAAAGTCTGGAATTTTAATCGAGAAGCTGAATTAGAAGCGTTGATAGAAGAAATTGATAGAATAAAAATTAATACTAAAAAAAACAAT
>JBCDDV010000201.1:0-5667 GCA_039180145.1 Cyanobacteria bacterium P01_G01_bin.49
ACAGCATTTATCAGAAATATCATTCTTAACAGAAGCAGAAAAGCAGCAGTTATTGGTTGAGTGGAATAAGACAGAAGTTGAATATCCCCCTTTATGCGTCCATGAATTATTTGAAGCCCAGTTAGAAAAAACCTCAGACGCTGTAGCAGTGGTCTTTGAAGAGCAACAATTAACCTATGGAGAATTGAATCAACAAGCGAATCAACTCGCCCATTATCTGCGTTCTTTGGGCGTTGGGTCAGGGGTTCTCGTAGGCATCTGTTTTAACCCCTCTGTGGAGCTTTTGGTGAGCTTGTTAGGGGTTCTCAAAGCCAATGGGGTCTATGTCCCTTTAGACCCCAACTATCCCCAAGAACGACTGACGTTGATGTTAGAAGATTCTCAGGTGCATCTTTTGTTGACCGAGGAGCGTTTAGTTGAAAAAATTCCCCCTCAACAAGCTCAGGTCGTCTGTTTGGATAGGGATCAAGATACCATTACCAAACAAAGCACCGAAAACTTAACTTCTTGTGTCACCTTAGATGACTTAGCCTATGTCATTTATACCTCTGGCTCAACGGGAAGACCCAAAGGGGTTCTGGGCAAAATGAGGGGTCTAGTTAATCGTTTACATTGGATGTGGGAGAGTCTACCCTTTGCTGCTGATGAGGTTTGCGTGCAGAAAACCTCAATTAATTTTGTTGACCATGTTGCCGAAATCTTTTCGCCCCTGTTACAAGGAGTTCCTCTAATCATCGTTCCAGAGGAGATAAGGGGGGATGTTCTTGGGTTAATGAACCTATTAAAAGAGCAGAAAATAACCAGAATTGTTTTAGTTCCATCCTTACTCAAGGCAATGATAGACAGTGCGCCCCAACAACTCTCAGAACTCCGAGAGCTTAAATATGTCTTTTGTAGTGGGGAAGCCTTGCCCTTAAGTTTAGCAGAGGAATTTCACCAGAAACTTAGTGCTGCGAGATTATTTAATCTTTATGGTTCTTCAGAAGTGGCTGCTGATGTTACCTATTTTGAAGTCAATTTTTGGGAAACCGGCCAAAGAATACTGCAATATTTCAAACCAGAAGTCGTTCGTGGTGTATCTGAAGATGGGGGTCTTGAGGTTCAGCAGAAACCTTTTACCCAGCCTGGTGTGAGTTCAGAAATGCTGGCGAAAAAGTTTCAAAGGAGTGAGTTGCCTTTATATCCTGTCATAGTTGATGACTATTACGAGCAATTTACTCAAGAAGTGCTTCCCTATGTGATCGATACAGGATCGCCAACATTTATTGGACACATGACATCAGCTTTGCCTGATTTTATGCATGATATGAGCAAGATGATCTCACAATTAAACCAAAATCTGGTCAAAATTGAGACATCCAAGTCTTTGTTATTCTTGGAAAGAGAGGCGATCGCCATGTTGCATCGTCTGGTTTATGGCTTCTCAGGTGAATTTTACCAAGAAAATATTCAGCAAAAAAATCGTAATTTGGGCATTGTCACCACTGGCGGGACAACGGCAAATATTAGTGCCTTATTGTGCGCCAGAAATGCTGGATTATTAAATACAGAAGATCCTTGGGAGTTATCGAGAGAAAGTCTGTACAAGGTTCTGAGTAAAAAAGGCTATCAAGATATCGTGATTATTGGCTCTCGCCTAATGCATTACTCCCTCAATAAAGCCGCTTCAATGTTGGGTTTGGGAATGGACAACATTGTCTTTATTGATAGTAATGGTGACGGGAAGTTAGACCTTAACCTGCTAGAAGCAAAAATCGACGAATGTCGGAAAAATGGGTTATATATCCTGGCCCTTGTTGGCATCGCAGGAACAACAGAAACAGGTCAAATTGATCCCTTATCGGAACTGGGGGATATTGCTCAGAAATATAGCATTCATTTCCATGTAGACGGTGCTTGGGGTGGCCCAACTGTATTTTCCGACAAGCATAAAGGAAAATTAAAAGGCATCGAAAAAGCTGATTCTGTCACCATTTGTGGTCATAAGCAATTATACTTGCCCCAAGGAATCAGTGTTTGTCTGTTTAAAGATCCCCAGCTCTTAAACTTTGCTGCAACTACCGCCCGTTACCAGGCTCAGCGAGACACCTATGATGTGGGACGATTCACCATTGAGGGATCGCGCTCGGCACTTTCCGTATGTTTACACGGCGCACTTCATATTATCGGGAAGAAGGGCTATGAGATCCTGATTAACAATGGTATCGAGAAAGCTCAATATTTTGCCCGACTGATTGACAGATTAGAACCCTTTGAACTGATCACCCAACCTGCCTTAAATATCGTTAATTATCGCTATATTCCTGATGAGTTAAAGGAGAAAGTTCAGCAAAAATCTTTGAGTGACGATGAGATTCAAAGAATTAATCAACTCAATACACAGATACAAAAAGAACAATTTGGACAAGGAATGACCTTCGTTTCTAAAACGACGTTGCTCGACCCCGCCTATGGAAAACAAATTGTTGTCTTTCGCACTGTTTTATCGAATCCTAATACAACTGCAACAGACTTACATCATGTTCTTGAGGATCAACTGAGAATTGCCTATCAAATTGAAGTAAGAAGTCAAGGGAAACCCAATGTTTTAGAAAAACTGGCTATCCCAGAAATTGGCTCAAGGGATAGGGAAGTGAGTGCAATGGATAAAGAAGGTATATATTTGAGGTTCACCGAAGATCCCAACGCAGATTTAGAAGAATATCTCAAAAAAAATACGATTCTCATTGGCAAACCCCTTGCCAACACACAAATTTACATCCTCGACAAAGATGTCAACCTTCTCCCCCCAGGTTTGACAGGAGAGATATATGTTGGAGGAGCAGGACTAGCACAAGGGTATTTGAACCTGCCTGAACTCACTCAGGAGAAGTTTATCCCCAATCCCTTTGTCAAAGACAAGGCTACAGAAGAAAGATTGTATCGCACTGGCGACCTAGCTCGCTGGTTACCCAATGGTAATCTTGAATTTGTGGGGCGTGTTGACCGCCAAGTGAAGATTCGCGGCTTTCGCATCGAACTCGGAGAAATTGAATCGGTTCTCAACAACCATCCCCATGTCAAAGAAACGGTGGTGATGACGACCGAACCTCTGCCGAATGATCAACGTTTAGTTGCCTATGTCGTCAGTAAGGATGACTTCTTCAGTCCTGAGCAACTCCGAGAATTTCTGAAAGAAAAGCTACCAGACTATATGATTCCCAGCGTTTGGGTTGAGTTAGAGGCGTTGCCTTTAAATCCTAATGGGAAAGTAGACCGCAAAGCTTTACCAATTCCTGATCAGGCCAAGACTATCACAGAGAAAGGCTACGTTGCCCCTTGTACTCCCCTAGAAGAAATTCTCGTTAATATTTGGCAACAAGTGCTAAATGTAGAACAAATAGGAATTGACGATAACTTTTTTGACTTGGGAGGACATTCTTTGATGGCGACTCAAGTTGTTTCCAAGATACGTCAGAATTTATCAGTAGAGTTGCCGTTACGTTGTCTGTTTGAACACCCGACAGTGGCTAAATTAGCCGAACAACTCCAACAAGCTGATACCAATGTCAAGATTCCACCCATTAAACCTGTAACGAGACAGGGAGAGTTACCTTTATCCTTTGCGCAACAAAGACTATGGTTTCTCGCTCAATTAGACCCTGATAGTCCTGCTTATAATCTTCATATTGGTGTGCGCCTCTCAGGTTCACTCAATGTAGATGCACTGTCAGCCAGCATTAACGAAATTGTCAAACGACATGAAGTATTGCGGACAAATTTTGCCATTGTTGATGGTCAACCCCTTCAAATGGGGGTTCCGAGTTCTCCTATTACCCTCCCAGTCATCGACTTAAGGGAATATACTCCTTTGGTACGAGAGCAAGAAATACATCGCTTGGCTAAAGAAGATTCATTACAACCGTTTGATTTAGGTCAGTCTCCCCTATTGAGAATGATTCTGGTGCAATGCGATACCCAAGAACATGTCGTGCTGCTAACCATGCACCATATCATCTCAGATGCCTGGTCTATGGGGGTATTGGTTGAGGAAATAGGCGCATTGTATTCATCTTTTTGTACAGGAAAGCCTGCCACACTTCCAGCGTTATCTATCCAGTATGGAGATTTTGCGGTTTGGCAGCGTCAATGGTTACAAGGAAAGGTCTTGCAAACGCAACTTGATTATTGGAAACAACAATTAGGGGATACTTATCCTCGGTTAACCTTCCCTCAGCCTCCTGTACGTTCAGACGTGGCAACGAGTCGGGGAGCCAAACAATCATTCACCTTATCAAAAGACCTAAGCGAAGCCCTCACTTTGCTGTGTCGCCAAGAAGGGGTAACTTTATTTATGACACTGTTGACAGTTTTCCAAGTGTTGCTCCATTGCTTTACAGGGGCTGAGGATATTCGAGTGGGTTCGCCTATTGCTAATCGTAATCGAGTTGAACTTGAGAAGCTGATTGGATTTTTTGTAAATACTTTAGTGCTACGCATTGACTTATCTGGTAATCTCAGTTTTCAGGAGTTATTAGTGCGATCGCGGCAAGTGACCTTAGAGGCTTATGCTCATCAAGATTTGCCTTTTGAAAAATTGGTAGATGAACTACAACCAGAAAGAAAGCTGAATCATAATCCTTTGTATCATGCCTGGTTCGTGCTTCAGAATGCCCCAAGACCACAGTTGGAGTTACCTGATTTAACTCTCACATCTTTTGACATTGAAAGGGAAACAGTGCGACATGATCTACTTTTGGGCCTTTGGGAAACTTCAGAAGGGCTTAAGGGCAAGTTTGAGTACAAAACTGACTTGTTTTATGAAGCGACTATTGCTCGATTAATTGAACAGTTTAAATTACTTCTACAGCAGATTGTAGACCAGCCCAACATCACTTTGCAGGAAATAAAAAGCATGTTGATTCAACAAGATGAACAACAAAAAACGAGACAAAAACAAGAACTTCGAGTTAAAGAACTTGAAAAACTGAAAACAATTAAGCGCAAAACAATTCGCTAATAATTGACGATTAATTAGACAGAATTTTTAAAAAGATTGACAATGAAAAATATAGAATTCAAGCAAAAACTAAAGACATTAGGAAGCGTTACTCGTAAATCTATTCAGATGTCTCAAGATGAATTAATTAAGACATCTTATTTACAATCAGATGATTCTCTTCCTTTAGTTGTTCAACCTAATGTGGGAAATTTAAATCTGGCAGTTTGGAGTCAGCATAATATAGCTTGGATTGAGCATAAATTATTAAAACATGGTGGGATTCTTTTTCGAGGTTTTCAGTTAAAAAAAGTCACTGAATTTCAAAAATTTATGCAAGAAATTTCTAATAATTTACTAGACTATTCTTATGGTTCTACACCCCGTAGTTATGTGGAAGAAAAGATTTATACCTCTACTGAATATCCTGCTGATTATCATATTATCCTCCATAATGAGATGTCTTATTCTCGTTATTGGCCGATGAAAATTGCTTTTTTTTGTATCAAAAAAGCTTTAAAAGGGGGAGAGACTCCCATTGCTGATAGTCGCAAAGTTTTGGCTCGGATAGACACAAAAATTAAAGAAAAATTTCTTCAGAAAAAGGTGATGTATGTGCGAAACTATGGATTGGGATTAGATTTAACCTGGCAACAGGCTTTCAATACAAATGATAAATCAGAAGTCGA
>JBCDDV010000202.1:0-5659 GCA_039180145.1 Cyanobacteria bacterium P01_G01_bin.49
CCTGACCATAGTGGGTTAATTAAAGATATCCTAAATATGGCACCTCACATCACCATTGTTGGCTCAAAAGTTGCCATCCAATTTTTACAAAATATGGTGCATCAACCCTTTCAGTTCTTAATCGTAAAAAGTGGTGAAAGCTTGGATTTAGGGAAGGAACACAAATTAAACTTTGTTTCTGTCCCTAACTTACATTGGCCTGATACCATTTTTACCTACGATCAAAAAACGCGCATTCTTTATACTTGTGATGTGTTTGGAATGCACTATTGCGATGATTATATCTACGATGAAGAACCTGATTTACTCCAAGAAGATTTCAAATACTATTATGACTGTTTAATGGGGCCGAATGCTCGTTCTGTTTTGGCTGCCCTCAAACGCATTGACAAGCTTGATATCCAAACCATTGCCACTGGACACGGTCCCTTATTAAGATATCATATTCCCCAATGGATTAAGGCTTATCATCAGTGGAGTAAAGAACAAGCCAAAACCGACAATTTGGTAGTGGTATTTTATGACGAAAATTATGGTTATGGGGAGCAAATTGCCAGAAGTATTGCTCAAGGATTGATGAAAACAGGGGTAAACATTGATTTAGTTGATTTTTCAACCACTGATCTTCACGAAACCAGAGAACTAATTTACCAAGCCAAAGGATTAGTGTTGGGTATGCCTTCTCAGACAGATGCAAAAGCCCAAACTATTGTCAATAATATCTTAGCGGTGGCCTACCCTAAACAGACGATCGGTTTATTTGAGTCTGGTGGGGGAGAAGATGAACCCATATATCCCTTGCGTAATAAGTTCCAAGAAATTGGCTTAACTGAAGGATTTCCGCCTATTTTAATGAAAACGATCCCTTCTGCTAGCACTGAAAAAATGGCAGAGGAAGCGGGAACCGATCTCGGTCAATGGTTAACCCGCGACAAGTCGATTAAAACGATGAAATCTTTTGATTCCAGTTTAGAACGAGCATTAGGACGCATTAGTAATGGATTATATTTGATTACCGCTAAAAAAGGTGAAATTGCAGGGGCAATGTTAGCTTCTTGGGTCATCCAAGCCAGTTTAGAACCGATGGGAATTGCCATTGCAGTGGCTAAAGATCGGGCGCTCGAATCTTTAATGCACCCAGGGGATAAATTTGTTCTCAATGTTCTTGAAGAAGGCAATGCCCAAGGATTGATGAAACACTTCCTCAAACGATTTTCTCCTGGATGCAATCGCTTTGCTGGTATCAAAACCTATCAAGCGACCAATGGTTCTGAGATTTTAGCTAAGGCATTGGCTTATCTCGAATGCGAAGTCACCAGCAGAACAGACTGTGGCGATCACTGGGTTATTTATAGCACAGTGCAAACTGGACGAGTCGCCAAAGTTGACGGATTAACTGCCGTTCACCATCGCAAGGTAGGAAATCATTATTAATTCGTGGTTCATCGTTCATGGTTCATGGTTCGGCGACGTTCTCTCATTAAATAAATTTCTCCGCGTCGGTTGATGATCCATGGGAAATTCTAGCAATCAACAATCAACAATTAACAATCAAAGACTATGTATGAATCTTTAAAACATCCCTCCATGCGTCGGGGTAGCTGGCTAAATCTAGAACGCATTGTAAAAGCCTTGGAACTGACTCAAGATGCGATCGTTATTTGCTTGTGTTTGGGACTATTTTGCTTCATGGTGTTGCAAATTAGAGAAATGGTACTTTCTCTATTACCCCCCGTGCAATTTCATGCCGTCACAGCCGATATTTTATCCCTACTGATTTGGGTAGAACTGTTCCGCTTGTTGATTATTTACCTCAAAGAACAGCGCATTTCGATTGGGGTTGCGGTAGAAGTCGCCATCGTCTCAGTATTACGAGAATTTATTGTTCGAGGGGTTCTAGAAATTCCTTGGATGCAAGTATTAGCAACCTGTGCTTTTTTACTGGTTCTCGGTGCGTTGATGGTGATTCGGGTTTGGCTTCCTCCCACTTTTGAAGGCGTTGATCCCGAACACGCAGTTTCCGAACGTCATAAACAACGCTCAACTACTAAAAAGGCTGAATCCAATGGCAATCACGCAATCTTAGCAAAAAATTGATGAGTTTTTCAGCAATTTTAATGTCTGTATCAAACTAAATGTAATTTTTCTCCCCGCTCCCTACTCCCCGCTCCTTACTCCCTTCTCTATTGCAGCTATCCTTAGTCAACATTTAAACATAAACAATATTATGCTCACTTCAACCGTTCTTCCTACCCGTCCCCGTGACGTACAAGTTGCTTCCATTGGCATCAATACGACGATTTTTCGTTCTCGAACCTGGGATCGTCTGAAATTTGAAGTAGAATATGCTCTTTCTAAAGGAACGACGGCTAATTCCTATTTAATTCAAGGAGATAAAACCGCTTTAATTGATCCCCCTGGAGAATCGTTTACCGAGATTTTTCTAGAAGAATTACAACATCACCTTAATCTCTCCCAGTTAGATTACTTGATTTTGGGTCATGTCAATCCTAATCGTATGGCAACTCTTGAGATTTTAGTCGAAAAAGCTCCCCAGGTAACGCTAATCTGTTCTAAACCCGCAGCTAAGACGCTAAAAGCCACATTTCTCCAATGGCAAGACAAAATTAAGGCGGTTCGTTCTGAGGAAGTCCTAGATCTAGGACAAGGACATCAGTTACAGTTTAGCTTCATTCCTACCCCTCGTTGGCCGGATGGATTATGTACCTATGATTCTCAAACCCGTATTCTCTATACCGATAAATTGTTTGGATTACATCTATGCAGTGATGCACTATTTGATGAAGATTGGAAACAGTTAGATGAAGATCGCCATTACTATTTTGATTGTCTTCATGCAGCGCAAGCGAAACAAGTAGCAACTATTTTAGATAAAATAGAATCTTTTTCAGCCAAATATTATGCTCCGGGACATGGTGTAATCGTTAGATATAGTCTCAGCCGCCTCACTTATGATTATCGTCAATGGTGCCAACAACAAAAATCCCAAGACTTTAAGGTGGCGTTACTGTATGCCTCTGCCTATGGCAATACAGCGATTTTAGCCCAGGCGATCGCCCAAGGGATGATTGATAATGGGTTAGCAGTTGAATCGATTAATTGTGAATCAGCTAGTCCTGAAGAGATTACCCGCGCCATTAAAAACTGTGATGGATTTGTGATCGGTTCTCCTACTTTAGGGGGTCATGCACCTGTGCAGATAGAAACAGCATTAGGAATTGTGCTGGCAACAGCGAGTAAAACCAAGTTAGCAGGGGTTTTTGGTTCCTATGGTTGGAGTGGGGAAGCCATTGATTTGATTGCTGGAAAATTGCGTGATGGGAACTATCCTTTAGGGTTTGATCCCATTCGTATTCGTTTCAGTCCCGATGAATCAGCGTTGCAACAATGCCAACAAGCAGGGGAAAACTTCGCTCAAACCCTGAAAAAACGCCAAAAACAAGGAATTGCCTCACCCAGATTAACGGAAGCGCAAAGCGATCGCACAGAACAGGCGATCGGACGGATTATCGGTTCTATCTGTGTGGTTACTATCCAACAAGGAAACACGCCTCAAGGGTTTTTAACCTCTTGGATCTCTCAAGCTACCTTTAATCCACCAGGTTTAATGATTGCCGTTGAAAAAAGCCAATGGACAGAGACTTGTTTTGAGATAGGAATGGGTTTTGTGGTGAATATTCTCAAGGAAGGACGCGATGTCAGGAAGCATTTTTCTGAAAACATGAGTAGTCCCTTTAGCCAACTGGAGACGGAAACGGCGACTAATGGCTGTTTGATTTTAAGTCAAGCCTTAGCCTATCTCGAATGTACAGTACAGCAACGGATAGACGCGGGCGATCGCTGGTTAGTTTATGCGTTGGTTAATCAAGGAGATGTCTTAGAAAGTACAGGGTTAACGGCGATCGCTCATCGAAAATCAGGACGACAATATTAACTTTGTTCTGTCAATCTCAAAAGACGCGATCGCGCTACGAAGATTACATTTTAAAGTGCGATCGTTTTACTTTATTCAGTCTTGTGTTTCTTCGTTGAGAATAGTAGGAATGTCACGGGAAACATGAATAATTCTAATAATTGTTAGTAATTCTACTTCTATCAAATAAAAAATGAGATACTTATCAAATCCCTTTACTTTCCATTTCCTAAGTCCTGCTAATCGAGAATTAGATAAGGGATATGCACCGCCAAGATAAGGGTTTTGCGCTAATTTAGCTATAGTCTGTCGAGTAGCATCAAAAAATCGTAGAGCAGCATCAGGGTTATTTTGAGCAATATAATCAGATATAGCCTCTAAATCTTGACTAGCTTTTGGGGTAATAAAAATGGCTAAAGCCATGATTAAGTATTACCAAGACGGTTAATCAGTTCTTTTCGTTTATTTTCCCACCATTCTTCTGTAATTTCGATAGGTGTGCCACTGTCTATTCCTTCAAGTAACAGGGTTTCTAAACGCTTCTGTTCTTCTTTTTCTTGTTCTTGACGAATAAGGTGGCGAATATACTCACTAGCGGTACTGTATCCTTTACGTTTAAGCTGTTGGTTTATAAATTCCCTCATGGTATCGGGTAAGGAGATATTTAGGGTAGTCATGATGAAGATAGAATTAATATCGTAATTTCAGTTTGGCATTTTTTGTTAATTTTTGCCAATATTTTTTACATCAATTTTTCTTGCAACCAATATTTTTCTTACTCTCAACGAGATTTTAAGATAATTGAGAATGGTTTATAAATACAGGATTGACGGCGATCACTCATCAAAAATCAGGACGACAATATTAACTTGGTTTTGTCAATCTCAGAAGAGGCGATCGCGCTACGAAGATTCAATTTTAAAGTGCGATCGCTTTATTAGCATTTTTCTCGGTTAACGTCCGATTTCCGCCCCAAATAAAAGTATAATGCATTACACTCAAAGCACTATTTATCACTAAATCTTAGGCATCGACATATTCCAATTTATCTTCAAACCAGTACGGCTCAAAGTCTTTTCCCAAATCCGTTGCTGATGTTTCGACTACATATACCCATTCATATCTGTGACTGTGCCATTCCACTTTCAGTATTTCTCTTGTGCGTTCTCTTTTTTTGATCGTGAATCTGATTTTATCTCCAACACTGTATTTGGGGGGCGGCCCAAATGGTTTAGGTTTTATTTTGCGATTTTCTATCTTGGGATATGACATCCACCATAAATTATGACCTTCAAGCAGTTTCGGATTATCAAAGATAAAAAATCCCATAACAGAAAATTAATTAGTCCATCCACAACCAATAATCTTGATGTTATCATCTTCACAAGTCTGAATTAGAAATTTTGCAATAGTCTCTAAGTAATTTCTTAAAACTGTTATGATATTGGGGATGTATTTAATCTTATTTGTTCTAGTCTCTTAAAAAAGAAGTTGCATTTCTTCCCAAGTTAATCCCGCTTGAATATAGTTAGGATTACTTGGATTATAGGGACTAAACAAACGATCAATACTAATAATATCTGCCTCATCTGATAACATCGGAACGTCAGGATTGAAATTAGTGGGACGCATTATAGAACTAGAAAACCCCTTAAAGATCAAAATCTGATCCTGTTCTCCTATCATTTCAATCGTTATCAATAAGACTTCTTGGGGATGTTTTAG
>JBCDDV010000203.1:0-5630 GCA_039180145.1 Cyanobacteria bacterium P01_G01_bin.49
AAAAAAATAATTTTCTTCATCACGCCATTCGGCTTTTTTATTGGGATGAAGGGGACAATATCCGTTATCTAATAAGTCTCGCTTTTCTTTAAATTCTTCACAAGCAACGCAATACCATCCCTGTTGTTGTGCTAAGTAGATATCATCATTACTTTGAACTCGTTGCCAAAATTCATTAACAATTGCTTGATGGGATGGGGCTGTTGTTCGACTAAAGCGATCATATTGAATATCTAATTTATCCCATAAAGATTCAAAACTTGCCACAATTTGATCGCAATGTTCTTGAGGAGGGAGTGCTTTTTCTTCGGCTGTGCGCTGAATTTTCTGCCCATGTTCATCGGTTCCGGTGATTAATAAGACTGATTTCCCTAATAATCGCTTATAACGGGCGATTACGTCCGCAATCATAGTTGTATAGGCACTGCCAATGTGTGGCATGCCGTTAACATAATATAATGGCGTAGTTAAAGCAAATTTTAGCGGGTTTGTTTTTTGGGCAGTCATTTATCGCCATCGGTTTTTAAACAACAGGATTTTTTGGGCTTTAGAGAAAATTAGAAAAGAGATTGCTAGTAACTTATTTTAGCTGTTTTTTGATTGTCTATCATTATTTTAGTGTTAACTTAATTTTATATCTTCTATCAATAAAAATATTCTTAAGCCCTCTTTATTAAGAGAATTAAAGGAAGTCTAAAGATAATTTAAGCGAAAATTCATAAATTATTATTTTGTTAGCAACAGATAGAAAAAAATAATTTTTGAACAGGTTTAGATTCTATGAAGTTGGACAAAAGGATAGATAATAATAAATTCCTCGTTAGTAAAAATTATGCACTCCTAATCTTGGTTTCTCTGGTTATAAGTCTGTTTCAATGATTTATTTCTGTTCGTTTTTCTGTTAGTATGTAATTTATATTGCCTTGGAGAGGTGGCAGAGTGGTCGAACGCGCCCGACTTGAAATCGGGTTTGGTGCAAGCCAACGTGGGTTCGAATCCCACCCTCTCCGTTTTTCAGAATTTTAAGGAGTTTGGGAGTGTAGGAGTTTAGCCAGTTTCTTCGACGCAGGCTTGCTTCGCAAGTGCTTTCAATAATGTAGAAGAAGTAAGGATGTGATAATGTTCTCATTACACCCTCACCTCATGACTCCCGTTTCCTCTCATTAATTAAACCGCTTGAGGCTGTCCTTGAGGTTGGAATTGGAAGAGAGAATAAACTACATTACGACGGATATCAATCATCATCTCTAAGAACATTTCGTAACCCTCCTGTTTATATTCAATGAGGGGATCTTTTTGCCCATACCCTCGTAACCCGATAGATTCTCGCAAGGCATCCATTGACTGTAAATGTTCGCGCCAAAGAGTATCAATTTGCTGCAAGATAAAAAAGCGTTCTGCTTCTCGCATTAAGCCAGGACGAACTTTGTCCACTTCATCTTCCTTAATATCGTAAGCTTTGCGGGCCTCTTCGTGAAGAAAGATTTTCATTTCACTCACGGTCATATCTTCCATATCTTTAGCCGTGATATCTTGCAGCAGATAGACAAACTCCTTGACCTTACTGACCAAATTTTCTACATCCCATTCTTCGGGAGGTAACTCTGGGTTGACGTAAGCATCGACAATTTCGTCCATGGTTTTTTCTGCATATTGCAAAACCTGTTCTTTGAGGTCTAACCCTTCAAGAACCCGACGGCGTTCTGCATAAATAGCCCGACGTTGGTTATTCATCACCTCATCATATTCAAAGACCTGCTTACGGGTGTCGTAGTAAAAAGTTTCGACCTTTTTCTGGGCCCCTTCAAGGGAACGGGTTAACATTTTGGACTCAATGGGCATATCTTCTTCAACTCGGAAGGCATTCATTAAGCCAGCCACGCGATCGCCACCAAAAATACGCAGTA
This sequence comes from Cyanobacteria bacterium P01_G01_bin.49, assembly GCA_039180145.1. GTDB lineage: Bacteria > Cyanobacteriota > Cyanobacteriia > Cyanobacteriales > Microcystaceae > JBCDDV01. The sequence continues at coordinate 1,908 of JBCDDV010000203.1, forward strand.
AATTATCTTCTAAACTTAGGAAGAATTTAGTCGATCCTGGGTCTCCTTGTCGTCCGGCCCGTCCTCGTAGCTGGTTATCAACTCGACGGGACTCATGGCGTTCTGTCCCCATCACATGAAGGCCACCTAATTCTATCACTTGGTCGTGTTCTTTATCAGTTAATGCGTCATATTCTTGACGAATTGCTTTATAAACTGTCCGTAATTGTTGAATCACTGGATCATCTGTTGGTGCATTTTCTGACGCAACCGCAATTTTCTCTTCTGCTTCTAATTCTGAGAGACTTTGTTGCCCGTACTCTTGAACAGCAAATTTAACCGCGTCCTTGAGCAAATTTTCTGTTGCATCTGATAGTTGAGTCGGGAAAATATCAGCAGAAGGTCGCCATTGTTTCTTCTTCTGTTCCTTGCCAAACCCTTGAGAACGACGACTAGTCCCCCCCATACCTGCCATCAAGTTATCATCTTCTGGCATGACTATTTGTGGCATTAGGTATTCTCGAATTTTGAGGCGGGCCATGTAATCAGCGTTACCCCCCAAAATGATATCTGTTCCCCGTCCTGCCATGTTGGTGGCAATGGTAACGGCCCCTTTACGTCCTGCTTGGGCGACGATTTCTGATTCTCGTTCTACATTTTCTGGTCGGGCATTGAGCAGGTTATGGGGAATTTTTTTGGGTTGAAGTAGGGCAGAAATCACTTCTGACTTTTCAACGCTAGTGGTTCCAACTAAAATTGGCCGACCCATTTGATGGAATTCTTCTACTTCTTCAGCCACGGCTTTCCACTTAGCCGTCTCGTTTTTATAAACGACATCCGGGTAATCATATCGTTGAGAAGGTCGGTTGGTGGGAATAATGGTGACTTGGAGATTATAAACCTTTTCTAGTTCGGTTTCTTCGGTTTTCGCGGTTCCTGTCATTCCTGAGAGTTTGGAATATAACAGGAAAAAGTTTTGATAGGTGATAGTTGCCAAGGTTTGGGTTTCTCGTTGAATGGGTACCCCTTCTTTGGCTTCGATCGCCTGGTGGAGTCCGTCACTCCAGCGTCGCCCTGCTAATACTCGTCCGGTAAATTCATCAACGATGACCACTTCTTTATTTTTAACGATGTAGTTAACATCTTTCGTAAATAATTCTTTGGCTTTGATGGCATTGAAAATGTAATGGGCCCAGGGATTTTCTTGATCATAAAGGTCTTGAACATTGAGTAACTCTTCTGCTTTTTCAAATCCTTGGTCAGTCATTAAAACATTACGGGCTTTTTCATCTACTTCGTAATCTTTGGGGTCTTCTTCTGACTCTTGGATTTCGAGTTGTTTGGCAATTTCTGATGCTTTTATATATTTTTCTGTGGGTCGTTCTACTTGGCCAGAAATAATTAAGGGGGTACGAGCTTCATCAATTAAAATAGAATCTACTTCATCAATAATGCAGTAATTGGGGGGACGTTGTACCACTTCTGCCATAGCGGTGGCCATATTATCCCGTAAATAGTCAAAGCCTAGTTCACTGTTGGTCGTATAGGTAATGTCACAACTATAATTTTTCTTCCGTTCTTCGGGGTTCATCCCTGACTGAATGAGGCCGACTGTTAATCCTAAGAAGCGATGCACCTGTCCCATCCATTCTGCGTCACGACGGGCTAAGTAGTCGTTGACAGTAACAATATGAACGCCTCTTCCGGTGAGTCCGTTAAGATAGGCTGGTAAAGTGGCGACAAGGGTTTTTCCTTCCCCTGTCTTCATCTCAGCAATTTGTCCTTTGTGGAGAACAATACCGCCGAGTAGTTGCACATCAAAATGACGCATTCCTAGAACACGAATGCCTGCTTCTCGTACTACGGCAAAGGCTTCTGGGAGAATTTCATCGAGAATGTCTTCTAATTCTTCGTCGTTGTTTGCTTTGTCGATAGCTTCTCTAAATTCGACGGTTTTCTGTTTGAGTTGTTCATCAGATAATTTCTGAATGTCTTCTTCAAACAAGTTAATATCTGTAACAATGGGTTGAAATTTTTTCAGTTTTCGAGTGTTGGGATCACCAAATAGAGCTTTAAGCATAGGTGTTTTTTATAAATTATTTTGCCGCTAGATTGTCCTGTGTACCTGATTGGGTGGCTTCTCTATAGCCAATTGTGATTGAAGGGTAGACGATTGGTTATTATTTTTAATCTAGAGTTTATAGTTTATCAAAGAAAAACCTCCATTGCTAGATGGAGGCTGATTGGGATGATATTTGGAGCAAATGTGAGCAGTTTCTTAACTTAAGGTTTCAAAATAATCGCGGATTTGATTACGTCGTCGGGGTTGCCGTAACTTTTGTAAAGCTTTAGCTTCAATTTGGCGCACTCTTTCTCTTGATAGGTTTAATGTCCGTCCGATATCTGCTAGAGAATAAGAGATACCGTCTTCAAATCCATAGCGAAGTTTAACAACTTCTTGTTCTCTAGGGGTTAAATCGTCTAAAAGTGTTTCCAAATCTCGACGTAATGATTCACTGATTAAATTTTCTTCAGGAGAAATATCTGTTGATTCTAATAATTCTACTAATTCTGTATCTTTTTCTTTACCTACTTTCATTTCCAAAGAAACAGAACGGGGAATTCGCATCAAGACTTCTCTGACTTGTGCTGCGGTCATATCCACTTCTTTGCTAATTTCCTCTAAAGTGGCTGTACGTCCGCTATTTTGAGAAATTTTGCGTTGAACGCGCTTAATTTTATTGAGTTTTTCGGTGACGTGAACCGGAAGGCGAATCATGCGACTTTGAGTAGCGATCGCTCTGGTAATTCCTTGACGAATCCACCAATAAGAATAGGTACTGAAACGATATCCTTTGATGGGATCAAATTTTTCGACAGCCCTTTCTAATCCTAGAGTTCCTTCTTGAATTAAATCAAGTAACTCTAGCCCACGATGTTGATATTTTTTGGCGACAGAAACGACAAGACGCAAGTTGGCTTTGATCATTTCGTCTTTTGCCTGGATACCGATTTTTTGAATATTTTCTAACTCATTAAGTTTCAGATTAGCAAGTTTTGCCCAGTGTTGTTTTCCTTGTGATAGCACTTGTTTTAATTCAAAAACAGTCATTTGCGTTGCTTTTGCCCATTTTTCCCAAGACGGACGATGTCCTAGACGCGCCACTAATTGATCATGAATTGTATCAACCTCTATTAGTTTTTTGATGATCAGATCTTCTTTTTGTACCGCAGCCTCTCTAATTTCTAAAAGTTGAACGTACTGTTTTACTTGTTGTGCTTTTGAGACTTCTTCTTCTTTTTTGAGTAAGGGAACACGACCAATATCTTGAAGATATAAACGCACTAAATCAGTAGTAGAACGATTGGTTTTATCTTCAGCTTCTGTTATTTCTAGTTGTTGTAGTTCCAATTCAAATAAACCATCTTCTGACTCAAAAGCCATATCGTTAACCTTTGTATCCGTTTCGTGGTCAGTTGTATCAGAAGCGGAAGTCGGATCATAATTATTGGCATCGAGATAAGAATAGGTGGCTAACATAGCAATTTTCCAATGATGACTGTGAACTCAATTCGGGTTTTTAATAATGTCCGAATTAATTTTAGAATTCCCTAACTAAGACACAAAACGTACATAAATTTAATATTTTTTCAAATTTAATTAATTAATGCACTTTTGTAACTGAAGTGAGAGAAGCTCTCGTTGTCTTGGGTAAACAAAGCTAATATTTTCTAGATCAAAAG
>JBCDDV010000204.1:0-5620 GCA_039180145.1 Cyanobacteria bacterium P01_G01_bin.49
CGTCGTTTCTTTAAGCCTATATTTGACAGCAATTTCTAAGTTAGATTTGAGTTATGTTTTACCCATTCATGCTTCAAGTTATGTTCTTAATGGACTATTTGCTTGGGCATTTTTAGGAGAAACCGTTTCAGGAATGCGATGGGTTAGCACATTTATTATTTCTTGTGGGGTTTTATTCGTCGGGTTGAGTGATAGTCAAACCTCTCAGTTTTCCAAGGATTATGGAAAACCAATTAAGTCTCGAAATATTCCTTTATTCCTATTTCCTCTAAGTCTGGCCGTTTCTAAGACTTGGTTGGCAATTATTATGAGTTCGGTTGCCGATGCAAGTGGTGATTTGTCACTGGCATTGGGGATGAAAAAAATTGGTCAATCTGAAGAAAAAATGACCATCTCAGGGATGGTAAAGTTGGTTATCAAAATTATTACAAATCCTCTGATTCTAACAGGAATTACTTGTCAGGGAATTGCCTTTTTTAGTTTTATTTCCGTGTTGAGTTGGGCTGATATTAGTTTTGTTCGTCCGGCAACAGCCTTAACTTATATAATTAGTATGACAGGGGCTAAATTTATTCTTAAAGAGAATATTAGAGAAAGTAAATTATTGGGGATCATTCTAATTGGAGTTGGGGTGTTTATGCACCGTTAATCTTTGGTCATTGGTGTTATGTTTTGTAAGAATGATAGCAATGATAAATTTACGATTGAGTCTGTCGATTTATTTTGTGGGATTGGCGGTTTTTGTATTGCTTTAGAATGGATTTGCGATCGCTATACTATCCATCAAGTCGCTCAACCCTAAAATCAGTAACGCCGTTAATTGAGCAATGCCAACATTTTCAGGCAAAGAGTATTTCTCTGAATTTTTGGAGAGGACTTACTTCAGACAGGTTTTCACGCCAAATTACTAACAAATTCTTATTCAGAGATTGCCGAGCGCATATTAAAGGAATAGCAATCAATTTACCTGATAGAACTTCACTTGTCACAGAACTAGATAGCACAATTGAAATACCTAACCCTGCTTGAACGGCTCTTTTAACGGCTTCGGTACTTCCCAACTTCATGACAATTTTAAGTTGGGTTGCGCGATCGCCTAAGTATTGTTGGAGTAGTCTCCCCGTACCAGTCCCTTTTTCTCCTCCCAAAATTGGAACATCAAATAATGATTCGATATTGATAGAGGGATAATTCTGCCACTGATGATTAGGGGGAACGATAACGACGAATTCTTCCTTGCGCCAAAGTTGACTGGTAAAACCAGGACGATTATCCCACCATTCCATTAAGGCTAAATCAATCTGACCTAATTCTAGCTGCTGAGCGATTGCAAGATTATTATCAATGGTCAGTTCTATAGGACAGCTATCTAAATATTTTTCCTGATAACATTTTATATAGGGTGGTAAAAGATAAATACCAATATTAGAACTAGCACCGATCATTAGTTTTTGCCAATCAAGAGAAATTTGTGCTTTTTCCCAAAGACTAACTAAGTTTTGGGCATAAGGAAGTAGATTATAGGCAGTAGAAGTAAGCTCACTACCATTGTTATGTCTAATTAAAAGTTGAGACTTAAAAGCAGTTTCTAGATGCCTGATGTGTTGAGAAACAGTCGGTTGAGAAATTCCTAGTTTTTTAGCAGTAGCGCGAAAACTTTTAGTTTGCGAGATAGAGATAAAGGTTTTAAGCCATTCCAAATTCATGAAACTTATTGATTATCATTGGTTTAAAAATCAGTTTTGATTTTAACGATCAAAGTAATTGACTTTTCCTTGAGGAACTTGACCATCAAGAACTTGTAGAATATTTTGAGCAGCTTGATGAGCAATTTCATAACGAACTTGATGCACTGCCGAACCCAAATGGGGGGTAAAAAAAGTAGAGGCGCGATCGCTTAATAAAGATTGAGGAATATGGTGAGGACGCTCTTTTCTCGCCCAGTCTTCCCTTTCAAAAACATCTGCCCCATACCCAGCTAAATGTCCTGATTTAATTGCTTGAGCAACTGCTTCTTCATCGACAACCGAACCACGACAGGGATTGATTAAATAACTGCCAGGCTGCATTTGAGCAATAGTATCATCGTTGATTAAATGAAATGTCTCAGGTTGCAAAGGAACATTGAGAACCAGATATTTACTTTGTTTGAGTAATGATTGCCAAGAAAGTCGCTTGATCTTCCAAGTCTTTTCTAACTCAGGTTCGAGAGGGACGGGATCATAATAGAACAACTTCATATCAAAGCCGACTAACCGTTGAGCCAGAGCTTTACCTAATTGACCCATACCAACAATCCCAAGGGGTTGATGCTGCAATCCTGTACTATATAGCTGTGGCCGCCAACCTTGAAACTGACCACTACGAATGAAATCGTCTCCTTCTAACATTCGACGAGCGAGATTAATCAATAATCCTACCGTTAATTCGGCTGTGGGTGCAGCGAGTAATTGGGGAACGATGGTAAACCAGATCTTTCGTTGGGTACAAGCGGTTACATCAAAGTTATCGTAACCCCGTAAAGCCCCTGCAATGACTTTTAATTGGGGACAGGCGGATAAAAACTCGTCATCGATACAGTCAGGCATAAAAACCATCAAAGCCTGAGCATCCTTTGCTCGTTCGATGATTTCTGCACAGGATAGAGTCTCTTTCGTTTGGTTAGCAATAACGGTAGTGCGATCGCTCAAGCGTTCGATAATTTCGGGATGTACCCAGTGAGTAATAATAACTTTCGGTTTCATCGTTAGAGCATTTTTCTGTATAGAATAAACAATTTCTAGTTTGAGGCAGACGAGGGACCCCGCGCCTGTATCCCCCTTTCCAAGGGGGGCAGGGAACTCGCGAGGAGGGGCAGGAGTTGAATTCTAGATTCGTATTCTATTAATTTGAAAACCGTTATTAAATCAATTTTTCACGCAGCCAATTACTAAGACCATCGACCAAAGTAACCATGACTAAAACTACGATTAATAAGGCAGAAACTTCCTCGTATTTCAGCAAACGCAATGCCCCAATAATTTCAAAGCCGATCCCTCCTGCACCTACCGCACCCAATACCATTGAAGCCCGAAAGTTATATTCCCAACGATAAAAACTCACATCTGCTATTTGAGGAAATACTTGGGGTAAAATACTGTGCCAGATAGTTTGTAATTCATTCGCTCCGACGGCTCGTGCTGCTTCTACAGGCGCTTCATCAGTATGTTCGATCGCTTCAGCAAAAAACTTTCCGAGCATACCAACCGAATGTAACCCTAACGCTAATACCCCTGGAAGGGTTCCAAATCCTACGGCTGCCACTAAAATAATGCCTAAAATGAGTTCGGGTATAGCTCTCGTAATATTGAGTATCATTCGAGCTATCCAGAAAATAACAGGATGGGGAGTCGTATTTTTGGCTGCGAAAAAAGCGATGGGAAGTGATAGAGCGATCGCCAGAGCGGTTCCGGCAATACTCATGGCAATGGTATCAATTAAAGGTTCGATCCAATCTCTCGCGCGACTAAAATCAGGGGGTAACATTTCGGCAAACATTCCGAAAAAATCAGGAATTCCTTCAGAAATGCGCTCTATATCCAGTAACCCGACGACGACAAAACTAACTGAGATAATCGCTAAAATAATAACAATTTTGGCTAATAAAGCTAACCAGATTCTCTGTTGTCGTCGCAGAAGTCCATCATATTCTGTTCTAGATGTTGTCATATAAGTACCTAGACACAACTAACGTTACCTGTGAGAAAAGGCAGGGGACAGGGAGATCCCCCCTTGCTCCCCTTAATAATGGGGATTGAGACGATCTCATGAGTCCGAGAAACGCTATATTATTTTTCATCCCTATAAGCTTTTGTTGAGTTTCACTATCGTTTTACCCAACCTACCAAGTTTCCGGTTACTTTTGAGAATTGGTATTACTTGCTCAATTGGGCAAAATCTAAATCGAGCATTGTTCCTAATTCGCGTACCACGTCATAATCTTGGTCTTGAATCGGGTCAAACCCTTTGGCTTTAAAAGGTTCCAGCACTTCTGGGTCTTGTAATTCGGTAAACGCCTGACTAATTTTCGTTTTCAGTTCAGGATCGAGGTCAGAACGCATCGTCCAGGGATATTGAGGATAAGGTTTAGACTCAGCAATCACTACAACTTTGTCAGGGTCAATGGTTCCTCTCTCAACTAAAGATTCAAAAATAGGTTGACTCAACCCTCCTGCTTGAGCATTACCGTTTTCTACTGCCACTGCTACTGCGTCGTGCGCGCCTAAAAATACCTCTTCATAGTTTTCCTCGGCTTTCAATCCCTTTTCAACTAACATTGATTTAGGAATTAAATGGCTAGACGTAGATGCTTGGTCACCATAAGCCATGGTTTTACCAGCAATATCATCAAAACTATCTATCCCTGCTTCTTTATTCCCAATAACCACTGCTTTATAAGTGGCAGAGCCATCTTTATTCATCGCTGCAAAGGCTTCAATCTCGCTTTTAGTTTTTGCCAATACATAGGAAAGTGGGCCAAAATAAGCTAAGTCTAAACGACCTTTACTCGCTGCTTCAATCATTGAGGAGTAATCGGTACTAACAAATAATTCGACCTCTTTATCTAATTCTGATTCTAGATAAGCTTCTAACCCTTTATTGTTTTGAATGACGGTACTTGCTGATTCATCTGGCAAAAGAGCAACAACTAATTTACTGGGATCTGAGTTTGCTGTTTTCGTCGCAGTGTTTGTTCCTTCATCGGATTTAGTAACAGACTCACCACTACAACCAACTACTGCTAGTAGTCCTGTTAAAGCGATCGCACTTACACTTTTTCTAATTCTGAAAGTCATCATTCTTTTTGCTCCTTAAATCACTTGATAAATGAATTAAAAAATAAACTCAAGACGTTTTCACTAAGAAATTACTTTGGTAAATTTGCTCTACCCCAAAGGATTTTAATTGCTTAGGGTTGCCATCAAACACAACTTTTCCTTGTGCTAAGCCAATAATTCGGTCTGCATACTCCATCGCTAATTCAACTTGATGTAAGCTGACTAATAATCCCAATCCATCTTCACGACAAATTTGATGCAGAAATGATAGAACTTTGTGAGAACTAGCCGGATCTAAACTAGCGACTGGTTCATCGGCTAGGATAAATTGTGGTTGTTGAGCTAATGCTCTAGCAATTCCAATTCTCTGTTGTTGTCCTCCACTGAGTGCTTTTACCGGAGTCAAAGCTTTATCTAATAATCCAACTCTCTCAAGACAATCTAACGCTAAATAGCGATCTTTTTTTGGCAAAGGAAATAAACCACGGAAGGTAGAATGATAGGCTAAACGTCCAAGCAAAACATTTTGCAACGCTGTATTTCTTTCGATTAGTTGATGTTGTTGGAAAATAATTCCCGTGCGCTTACGATGTTCTCGTCGTGCTTTGGGCTGTTTTATGTTTCCTAAACCATCCACTAAAATTTGGCCGGTGGTGGGTTCAATTAGATAATTAATACATCGCAGTAAAGTAGATTTTCCTGCTCCCGAAGATCCTAAAATTACCGTAAATTCTCCTCTTGCTAATTTGACAGAAATACCTTCTATAGCAACGAATCCATTAGGATAAGTTACGCCTAGGTTA
>JBCDDV010000205.1:0-5613 GCA_039180145.1 Cyanobacteria bacterium P01_G01_bin.49
ATTATATTTTTTGTTTTACTTGTCAATTATAAAAGCTCTGGCTTTATCTTAAGAACGGGCAACCATAATTTAAGTGTGTTAGATAATTTAATGATTAATAATGAGCCAGTTTCTGCTCATTTTTTAGATACTTTGCCAGTAGAAAAGGTGAATGACGAATACTACCATCTCTATTTAGAGGATGGCAATTACATAAAGCATCTCTATCTAAATGACAAAAAACAGTTTTTTCCTCTCGATGTTCATGACTACTTACCAACCACAGTTCAAGCAAAAAATGATTGGCTTCCTCTAGATTATCCTGATAAAAGAAAAAAAATATTTCTACCTAAACCTCATCCAAAGGTTGAATTCATTCAAGGAAAAGGTGATATCTCAATTAAAAAATGGGAATTAGGTGAACGTAGATTTAATCTTACAGCAGCGACATTTGTTGTGTTGAACCTCAAGACATTTTATTATCCTGGTTGGAGGATGGAAGTCACCCCCACACCTACCGCTGAAAATAAAAAGCCACAACTTCTAGCAGCGATGGACGGACGAATGCAGTTACAGCTATCAGAAGGAGTCTATGATATTGAGATTGTATACCGAGGGACAGTTGCAGAACAGTGGGGTGGACTTATAAGTTTAGGGACGCTATTTCTTCTCATCTTATTAGTAGGCATTTTCCGGAATAGAATAACATTCTGACACGTTCATATCTGTTTAACCTGAAATTCAGATTAAAGTTACAAATCAGCTAAAAAATCTTCAAGTTCTTCTTGAGAAAAATCCATTTTCGGAAAATCAAGGGGAGTGTAATTTCTTTCTTCAGAAAATAAACAATAATCGATAATTTCTTGTAATAGTTTACTAAAGCTTTTCATTAAATTATCAATGGTTGTTTGACGATAAATTGAACGGCTATAAGTCCAATCAACTCGTAATTTATTATTAATAATTAGGCTATTTATTTCAATTAAGGAACTTCTGCGATCTCGGGAACTTCGAGCCGTTCCACTGGATTCTTTTGCTGGCTTAAACAAAGATTCTGATGGAAATAGGCGATCAAATTGTCCGAAATAATTAAAACGAATCTCCGCATGAGGAAAACTTTCTAATCGTTTCTGGATAGTATTATTATCTAAATAGCGTAAGATTCCATAACCTATTCCTCGGTTAGGAATCTGGTTTAATTGTTCTTTAGTTAAGGTTAGAACTTCCCCTAAATTTTGAGCTTGAGTTAAATCCAATAAAACCGGAAATAGTGTAGTAAACCAACCAATTGTACGAGACAAATTGACATTTTCAAATAAATCTTCTCGTCCGTGTCCTTCTAATTCAATGAATAATTTGGGTTGTCCTATTAATGATTCAAATGTCTGTACCAATGCCGCAACTAAAACTTCATTGATTTGAAGTTGATAGCGACTCGGAATTTCCTGGAGTAACCTTTGAGTGTCTTCTTCACCGAAGGTTATGGAAAGGGTATGAGATTCAGACATTGTATTGTTCCCCGTCGGAAAATCAACAGGTAAAGGAGAAATTGAATGGTTTAATTCTGTTGTCCAATAATCTAATTCTGTTTCAATTAATCCCGAACTGGCATAGGTTTTTAACTGTTCTGCCCAATATTTAAAAGACGTAGTTTTCGGAGGTAATAATATCGGTTTATCCTGATGAAGTTGTTGATAAATTGTTTGCAAATCTTCTAAGAAAATGCGCCAAGAAATACCATCAATCACTAAATGGTGAATGATTAATAATAAGCGACTGCTACGATGGTTTCCTAAGTTAAACCAAGCAACTCTAATTAAGGGATCTGAACTAAGAGAAAAGCTGGCTTGTATTTGAGTTGCAGTAGTCGAAATGACTGATTCTAAAACAGTATCTGGTAGGGTAGAAAGATTAATTTCTATAAAAGGAATAATATTATTAAAACTACTATTTATTTGTTGCCAACCCAACTCCGGTAGTTCAAACCGTAAACGTAGGGCATCATGATGTTCTAATAATTTTGCGATCGCTTGTTGTAATTTTGTAGAATCAACCGCGTCCCGAATTTCTAAAAGAATGGATTGATTCCAATGATGAGGATCGCTCAAATTTTGTTCAAAAAACCAGTATTGAATCGGCGTTAGGGGAACTGTTCCGATAATCATCCCCTGTTCAGCTTGAATAGTTGATGAATTTTCGTTGACAACAGCAGCAAGTTCAGCAATAGTCTGATATTGAAATAAGTGTTTAGGCGTAAGTTTTAAACCCATTTGATTCGCTTTCGCCACAACTTGAATGGCTAGGATAGAATCACCACCCAAAGCAAAGAAATTATCATGAATGCCAATGCGATCGCCACCCAAAACTTGACTCCAAATGAGCGCAAGGGACTGTTCTTGAGGGGTTTGGGGTGCAACAAAAGTTTCCGTTGATTCAGGGTTAATCTGAGGATCGGGTAAAGCCTTACGATCTACTTTCCCATTGGAGGTTAAAGGTAATGCGTCCAACACAACATAGAGAGATGGAACCATATAATCAGGTAACTTTTGCCTCAAAAAAGAACGTAATTTCTGTTGTCCTGAAAATTGAGACGCTTGTTCTAATACAAGATAAGCAACCAACCGTTTATTACCCAAATTATCTGCTTTTAGTGTTGCTACTGCTTGAGAAATGCCTTGAGAATTCAATAATGCTTCTTCTACTTCCCCTAACTCAATGCGAAAGCCCCTTAATTTAACTTGATGATCGTTACGTCCTAAATATTCAATTTGACCATCCTCTCGATATCTCGCCCGATCTCCCGTTTTATATAAGCGACTCCCTGTGATCTCTTCCCTTCTGCCTTCTGCTTCCTGCCTCCTGCCTCCTGCCTCCTGCCTCCTGACAAAAGGATTCGGAATAAACTTTTCTGCCGTTAATTCTGGTTGATGCAAGTATCCCCTAGCTAACCCTTGTCCCCCTAAATACAACTCTCCTGATACACCAATCGGAACAGGTTGTAAATAAGCGTCTAAAATGTAAGCTTGACTTTGGGCGATCGCCACTCCAATGGTCGGAGACTGTTCCACTTTCGGATCAATGAATGCTACCGTTGAATAGGTGGTATCTTCAGACGGGCCATAGAGATTAAATACTTGCTCAATAGAAGACCGTTGATATAATTGTTGAACTAAATGCCAAGATAGGGCTTCTCCTGCTAAATTAATAGTTTTAACGCTATTCGGAATGGCATTAAGCCTTAGTAATTCAGTCGCAGCCGTAGGGACGGTATTAATTAAGGTAACTTTCTCTGCATAAGGTAACTCGGCTAAAGCGAGGGCATTCTCCACTAAAATAACCGTTCCACCCCAACTTAAGGGGACAAAGATTTCAAACACTGATAAATCAAAACAGACAGAGGTAGAAGCTAATACCCCTAATAGTTGTTCTGGGGTAAACACTTCCCGCGCCCAGTATAAAAGAGCAACCGTGCTACTATGGGCAATAGCAACTCCTTTCGGTCGTCCTGTGGAACCAGAAGTATAGATCAGGTAAGCTAGATTTTCAGGAAAAAGCTGACTGGAAGGGTTAATGATAGTTTGTTGAGCAATTTTTTCGTGATCTACGTCTAAATCAATAATGGTTACACTTGAAGATTGTAAAATATTACCTTGAGTTATTAAGATAGGAATTTGGGCATCTGCCACCATCAAAGCCAAGCGTTCTGAGGGATAATTAGGATCTAAGGGTAAATATGCCCCTCCCGCTTTCAAAATAGCTAGAAGTGCGACAATAAGTTGAGGAGAACGATCTAAACAAACACCGACAGGGGTTTCTGGTTTCACCCCCAACTGTTGTAGATAATGAGCAAGTTGGTTAGCTTGGGTGTTAAGTTCTTGGTAAGTTAGTTGTTGGTTGTCATAAATAAGAGCGATCGCATCTGGTGTTTTCTCGACTTGTGTTTCAAACAGTTGATGAATGAGAATATCCCTATCTCCCGTTCTCCCTGTCTCCCCATCTCCCTGTCTCCCCATCTCCCTGTCTCCCCATCTCCCTGTCTCCCCATCTCCCTGTCTCCCCATCTCCCTGTCTCCCCATCTCCTTGTCTCCTGTTTTCCTGTTCTCCTGGAGTCAGTAAAGGTAATTGCCAAAGCTTTTGTTGAGGGTTAGCAATAATACTTGTAATCAAGGTTTGAAAATGTTCTGCTAAACGACCAATTCTGCTTGCTTCAAAAAGATCGGTATTATACTCAAAAGTACCCGTTAATCCCTCCGTTGTTTCTGTCATATACAGGGTTAAATCAAACTTCGCCGTTGTACTTTCCTGTTTTACCGACTGTAAGGATAATCCTGGTAACTTAATAGACTGCGTGGGAATATTTTGCAGTACAAACATCACTTGAAACAGAGGCGTATAGCTTAAATTTCGCTCAGTTTGCAATTCTTCGACTAATTGCTCAAAAGGCATATCTTGATGACTATATGCGCCTAAAGTCGTTTCTCTAACTTGTTGCAGCAACTCTATAAACGTCAAAGTCCCTGATAAACGCGATCGCAACGCTAATGTATTGGCAAAAAAGCCGATTAATTTTTCTATTTCACGACGATTGCGGTTAGCAATAGGAGAACCGACAATAATATCTTCACTGTCAGTGTAGCGATACAGAAGCGTATTAAATGCTGCCAACAACACCATAAATAGTGTGCTATGGTACTGCTGGCTAAGCTTATTTAATTTTTCAGTGTGTTCTCTAGAAATTTGAAACGTCCAAGTTGCGCCCTGAAACGTTTGCACAGGAGGACGGGGATAATTACTCGGTAGTTCTAATAAATTCGGGGCATCCTTTAACTGTTCTTTCCAGTAAGCAAGCTGAGTTTCCAGTATTTCCCCTTGCAACCATTGTTGCTGCCATGCGGCAAAATCTAAATATTGAATGGGAAGTTCAGGCAAAGGAGAAGGCTGTTGATGAGATAATGCCTGATATAACGCTGCCACTTCCTGAATGAATATGCCCACAGACCAAGCATCAGCGATACTATGATGAAGTACCAACAATAATATATAGTCTTTTTCTGCCAAATGCAGCAGTTTTACTCTTAATAAAGGACTTTGATTAAGTTTAAAAGGCTGTTGCGCTTCTGTTTTTGCTAATACTATTGCGACATCTTCTGATTTCGGAATTTCTCGCAAATCAATCACAGGTACTTCCAATTTGATAGCAGGTGAGATCATCAGTTGAGGTTTACCGCCAACCGTTTCAATACAAGATCTCAACACTTCATGGCGACGTACCACGTCATTAAGACTTTTTTGAAGCAGGGAAATATTTAGTTCTCCTGTCAAACGAACTGCCCCAGGAATATTATAAAAAGGATTATCAGGTTCCAATTGCGCCAAAAACCACTGTCGCTGTTGGGCAAACGATAAGGGTAACTCCCCATCACGAGGAATTTTCTGCAACGGCAAGACTTCTTGTTTAACCTGCCCCTCAATTGCCTCAGACAAACCCCTCACCGTCGGTTTCTCAAACAACATCCGTAACGGCAACTCCACCTCAAACACCTGTCGTATCTGAGATATCACCCTAGTTGCTAACAGAGAATGTCCCCCCAACTCAAAGAAATTAGCTTCCACACTCACTTGATTGAAATTAA
>JBCDDV010000206.1:0-5611 GCA_039180145.1 Cyanobacteria bacterium P01_G01_bin.49
AACCAGCAATACAATTTTTAGTTCCACAGATATGTCTGTCATTTATGGATACTTCCATCCACTCTTCTTGATTATATTGCTCTGGATTGTTTTCAATCGCTTCAATTACTTTATTTGCTAGTTCTATGTTAAACATTTTTTCCTTTACCATTAACTTTTTTGATTTATTAAAAAAAGAAAACTAAACACTTTAAATGGTAGCGTTGCAAAAACTTTCAATAAGTACAGGTATCCTACGCTTTCTCAACTTTTTAAACTGATTACAGCTTAATGGCGCTGCGGCAGCACTCGCAAGGCCAGACTGATACTTTTTGCAACACTACCTTTAATTCTCTTTTGTGTTGATTATGGGGGTGATTTCTTGTAATAATCCCTCACAAGCATCTAATAATAAATCTATCACTCGATCAAAACCCGATTGACCCCCATAGTAAGGATCAGGAACCTCTTTTTCTTGGTGTTCAGTCGCAAAATCACACATTAAACGAACTTTATTTTCATAAATATTTTGTTGATCAAGTGCGAGGATATCCCGGTAATTTTCTCGATCCATAGCCAGAATTAAGTCGAACTTTTCAAAGTCAGAAACGTCAAACTGTCTAGCTTCGCCTATCAATTCAATATTACGACGGGCAGCAGCAGCACGCATTCGTCTATCAGGAGAGGCTCCAATATGATAACTCGATGTTCCTGCCGAATCACAAACAATCTGATCATCTAATCTTTTTTGTTTGATCAGATAATTCATGATATTCTCTGCCGAAGGAGAGCGGCAAATATTTCCTAAACAGACAAATAATAATTTATAACCCATAGATTTTCGCCAAGGATGCTTAATTTTAGAGATGATAGCAGATTTGAGATTTATACCTTCTAGAAGATAACTAGATACGCAACCCAATTCAATGCTAAGGTTCGATCATTAATTTTGTAAACCTACTTTGACAGAGGCAAAGACTTAATGTTGAAATTACCGAAAAGAAATCGCTCCTATGGTTCCTATTACAATAGTTCCTACTACAATAAGAAAAAATTTCGTCCCAAGATTTCTTTATTATGGTTAATTATTTCCCTTCCTGTATTAATTATCATCTCAGAACTTTTCGCTCAAGCTTATTTAGGAATTACAGGAAAAGGCAATACTATTAATGGTAATTCGCCTCTGGTTCAAGCTTATAAACTACAATTTTTAACCAAAACGAAAAAACCCATCGAAGGATTAACCGATCAAGGAAAATTAGTCGTTAAACGTAGTGCTGCGACGGGTTACGAATTGGTTGGTCAGCAAAAAACTGAATTTTTCCAAATTAATGAACAAGGATTACGGGATAATGAGCCATTGCCATTAGCAAAACCCAAGAATGAAATTCGCATTTTTGTGTTGGGTGGATCAACCGCATTTGGTCAGTTAAATCCTGATAATGAGACAACAATTAGTCATCATTTAGAAGCTCGTCTTCAGGAGCGAGTTAGTCAACAAAAAAGTTCTCCAGCCAAATATCGTCCTGATGTTTTTCCCTTTTTTGTTCCTGATCGACAGAAGTTGATGAAATTACCATCGAAAATCCAAGAAGGCAATTATCGGGTCATTAATGCTGCTATTCCTGGTTATACTTCTGGGAATGCACTGGCACAATTAGCCCTAAAAATTCTTCCTTATCAGCCTGATTTAATCGTCATTTTAGATGGTTACGGGGATGTAATGTTATCTAGTGATTCTCCGCAAACTGAAATTCCCCATATTGATGAATTTTTAGCCGATGCTCAAGGACATTTTCGTAATTCTTTGAATCTTTCTTTTAAGCAGTGGTTACAAAATACTGGACTTGTTAAAACCTTTCATTCTTTGAAAAATCCAGAACAAGCTCCTTTACCTGCTACAGAAACCAGCTTAGTAACTAACAGTAGCGGTAAATCATTAAAACATTATTTGCCTGACGATCAAGAGGAATTAAAACGTCGAGTCAATCGCTATAAAGGAAATTATCAACGGTTAATTTCCATCGCTTCTAAGTCAGGTATTCCGGTCGTTTTAGGAATTCAGCCAGAAATCACATCGCGGGCTGTTGAGAAACTCTCGTCAGACGAGAAAACCATCCGCGATCGCCTAGGCAAAGAATATATTGAAGAATTTCCTAAAGCTTATGGAGAGTTTGTAAAAGCAACTCAGCAGTTAGCCAAAGCTTATCCGAAAAATGTGAAAGCCGTCAATTTCTATAATAGTGACAGCACTTTCCCAACACCAATGTTTGCAGATACTGTGCATTTGACCGATAAAGCCAATACTATCTTAGCCGAAAAACTTTATCATACTATTACTGCTTGGGAAAAAATTCAAATTATTCCTCAAAATTTCTATCTAAAATCAAACTAATTACAAAAAATTTGGGCAGAGGAAAGGTTAAAAATTGTGGTTTCTCTGCTCTCTATTTATCTGATCAAAAGACAGAACTATCCCTAAATCTGATCAAGGTTAATATTTGACTCCTCGATATTGACGCGTTTTTCCCGGAGATTGATTACTGGTTTGATTTGTGCTGGGGTCAACTGGGATCTCCACGCCTCTATATTTACGAACCATTTTAGGTTGAGTTGAGTCAGTGGATTTGGAAGTCTCTTTTAAGCTGCCATCTACTAGATTAAGGCGATTATCTTTTAATAATGTTAGAAGCGTTTGCCAATTAGATTGAGGATGCTGTTTTAGCCACTCTTGCGCTACCTGAATTCCCCTTGCAGGTTTAACTTCAAAACGCATTAGCAATATACTTAGCACTTGTTTTTCACTTTGTTTATCTATCACTTTATAGTCTCCTGGTTGGATATAGTGTTTACTTTTATTTGCTACTAATAAAAACGATTAGTTCCTACTGTTGCTCAGAGGAACTAACAGTTTCTTCTTTTTGCACCAGCCAAACTAGCTTATTCTTCTTGTTCAGTTCTGTTAACAAAATCAAGAGTGGCAAAAGCAGATATAAGTACCAATAATAATAACAACGGTGCCATCAATCCCATGAGATCCCTCCTTAATTTTAACTATAAGTGGCTTACTCATAGTATACCCGCCCAATTTTAGTAACGTATCATTTTCTCAACTTGTTTTGCGTGGAGATCATCTCAACCTGTATTCTAGATCTAGAGCAGCAGTCAGGAATTGTAGAGATGCCAAATTTTGCGTCCCAATAAAAAGAACAATTTTTTCTCTTGATTGATTCAGTCAAATGATTGGCCTTAACCTTTCTGTCTACTGCCATAATACTAAATTTAGTTGAATTTCAACTGATTTAAGTAACCTGTCTGAAAACACAATCTCTCAACAAGTCAAGAGACTTTGTTTTCAAACAATCAGCAGTGAACCTTGTATCCAGAAAAGGTTATTATGTCCAGACGAAAAAAGAGTTTTCCCTGTGGTCATAAAGGTTATGGTAGAGTCTGTCATCGATGCGCTCAAGAAGAAAGGATGTGGGAACACAAACAGCAACAAAAAAATGCGTGGGAAGAAACTTTTATTCAAGATCCTATCAATTTGAGACCGTTTCCCAAGAACGTTGTTCTCAAAGCTCGTCGAATTTTACAAGGACTTGCTAATCAAAAAGATTATCGAGATTTTCGTGGAAAACGACTAAGACACAATCGCTTCATTATTAGTATTCCTGTAACTCGACATTATCGCCTAATTTGTCGTGATCAGGGAAATTTTCTCAGCCCAGAAGCGGTTATCTCTCATGAAGATTATAATGTTTGTAAGCCCGGCCGTTGACTACAACGGGGTTGGTTATCTAAGTTGCTAGTAGAAACTAATGATGCAAGGATTAGCTAATTATCTCCTGACTCATTGAAAGAGGCAGAAGGCTCAATGACTGGGGGTCTCAAACCCAGGTTAGGTAAGGCAACAAGGCTTAACTTAAAATTCATTCAAACCTCTTGCCTTGCCCGAAGGCAGATAACCAGCAATGATCACACCAAAGAATAACCCAATGCAAATATACCTTGACTATAGTGCGACCACTCCCCCCCATTCAAAGGTTATCCATCAAGTGAATGAAGTCCTCAAAGAACAATGGGGAAACCCTTCTAGTTTGCATTTGTGGGGACAACGGGCAGCTATGGCGATAGAAACGGCAAGAAGTCAGGTGGCTCACCTCATCAACGCACCTGATCCTGATTCGATCATCTTTACATCAGGGGGAACAGAAGGGGATAATCTGGCAATTTTTGGCATTGCTAACCGTCACAAAACTCCTCAACACCTGATTATTTCTAGCATTGAACATCCTGCTATTGCTGAACCTCTTCAACGGTTAGAAGCTAAGGGATGGCAAGTGACTCGCTTACCAGTCAACCGTCAGGGACGGATCAACCCTCTTGACTTAGAAGCAGCCATTCAAGCCAATACTATTCTAATTTCCATCATTTATGGACAAAGTGAAGTGGGTACGGTACAACCCATTGAAGAATTAAGTAACATTGCCCATCATCACGGCATTCTTTTTCATACCGATGCAGTACAAGCAGCCGGAAGGTTATCAATTGACGTACAACGGCTTAAAATTGATTTACTATCTCTGTCTGCTCATAAAATATATGGAATTCAAGGAGCAGGTGCTTTATATGTGCGTCCAGGGGTGAAAATTGCGCCGTTGTTGGAGGGGGGAGGCCAAGAGGGAAAATTGCGCTCAGGAACCCAAGCTGTCCCCATTATTGCCGGGTTTGGCATAGCCGCAGAATTGGCAGCAGAAGAGATGACAACAGAAATCCCCCGATTGATGGAACTGCGCGATCGCCTATTTGATTTGATGGCAGATTGTCCTTATTTGCTTCCCACAGGCGATCGCCTCTATCGTCTCCCTCACCATGTTAGCTTTATTGTGAACAATCCTTACAATTGTCTTTCTCAAGAAAAAATTACCGGGAAAACGATCGTCCGTCAGATGAATTTGGCCGGCATTGCCATTAGCGCGGGATCGGCTTGTCATAGTGGTAAATTGAGTCCTAGTCCGGTCTTATTAGCCATGGGTTATTCCCCAACAGAAGCGTTAGGGGGTATTCGTTTAACCTTGGGACGAGACACTACCAAAGAAGATATTGATTGGACAGCCATGGTTTTAAAACAAGTTCTTCATCGTTTAATGCCCAGATTAGCCACAGTAGGCTGTTGAGTGTCCGGTGTTAAGTGTTTGGGAAATTTCTCTAAAACCTAACCCCTAACCCCTAAGCCCTTCTTTAGAATGAAATATGTGACGATAACAAGGAACAAGGGTTAGAAAAAATATGGGAACCATCAGGCTAATGCACGCTAAATTGCATCGAGTGCGTGTTACCGAGGCGAATGTTAATTATGTCGGTAGTATCACTGTTGATCCTCTCTTACTCAATCAAGTCGGAATTTTGCCTTTAGAAGAAGTGGATATCATTAACCTTAATAATGGTAATCGTTTTTCTACTTATGTTATCCCAGGAGAAACCGGAAAAGGGGAAATCTGTCCCAATGGAGGGGCTGCCTTGTTATGTCAACCGGGGGATCTATTAATTATCTACGCTTACGAAAAATGCGATCGCACCGAAGTTTTAAAACATGGTCATACCGCTAGGGTTTTAGTCGCCGATCACGATA
>JBCDDV010000207.1:0-5608 GCA_039180145.1 Cyanobacteria bacterium P01_G01_bin.49
ATGTTTGAGAAATTTTTCGGAGCTTGTACGATTACCTTGGGACTTTATATATTCCTGCGGTTAAGCAATGTTTTACCGCCATCTTCTAACGTTTTTACGTTTAAGTTGTCCCAAATTGAGCGTTTTTCCGTACCAACCTTACAAGAATCAATTGATTTTGAACAATTTTCCAAACTGAGACCAAAAACAACAGTTGATTCGGGAATTGTTGCTTATTAAGCGCAAATTGATTCAAGAAGCTAGTTGCGAAAGTTGGGAATCGAGAATCGGAAATCACCGATCCCCTCGACTCCCTAATCCCCGAAG
This sequence comes from Cyanobacteria bacterium P01_G01_bin.49, assembly GCA_039180145.1. GTDB lineage: Bacteria > Cyanobacteriota > Cyanobacteriia > Cyanobacteriales > Microcystaceae > JBCDDV01. The sequence continues at coordinate 307 of JBCDDV010000207.1, forward strand.
CTAGCAAAACTATTTGAACAGGAATTTTATAGGCTGACATGGCAAGAGAAGCAAATCTCAGGAAAATGGCAAAACAGTATTACAAATAACTGCAATTTGCCTCAAGTCTTTCAAGTGAATTCTCTGGATTTTTCTAGATTCAAATCAAAATTTCATGATTATTCATTAATCCTCACTTTATTAGTTTATTTTCTTTATTCCAGAGTAACTAAGTTATGATCATTTCTCAATCAATGGAAACACTTTTAACCCATATCCAGCTACAAGCGACTGTTTACCAAGTAGAAGAAACAGTTATTCTTGATTATGCTTGGCTCAATTTTCAGCGTAACATGGGACGAATTTCTAAACAAGATTATTATGAAATGCTTTGGGAAATTACGTCTGAAGTAGCAACCACAGAAGAAGTGTGGGAACGTTATATAGATTTTTTCAAATTAGTGACAGAATTAACTAATGAATATTATATGGAACATTGGTTTGAATTTGACAATTTTATGACTTTACTGGATTTCAAGGATTGATACTCCTATTGCTTATGAATAGTGATCTAGAAACTTTCTTACCACAATTCAAGCAATTCTAAGATGTAGTATTATTGGGAAGGTAACTATAGCAGTTCCTTCCCATATTTATACCCAAAATACTCTAACCATTTTCTGAATAGTGTCCAGGCTGCATTATTAATTGACTTAGCTAAATGAACGTCAGTTCGGGTTAAGGAATAAGTCGAATCTAAAGGAGTATAGAAGTGTAGGAGTGTAGCAGAGCAGGCTAAAAGCCTGTGCCTTGCCATAGGAGAAATTAATCGTTAATAGCTAGTGGTTAGTTGTTAATTATCTCCCAGCCCTGTTGTCTCCCCATCTCCCAGTTTCTCTTAACACTAGCCTCTTTACTTATCCCAAACTCAAGTTAATGACGATTTTTAACCATGTTCTTAAAACTTCGGCTCCGCTCAGTTTTAATGTCGAGCAGAGCCGAGAGGTTAACTTTTAAATCTTCATAGGATATTAGATCGTTAGACTGAATTACGCGCAACGCTTCTCTTCAGAGCATATCTTTAACTTCTTAGATTTTTTACGGTTAGATCTGTTTGAACTTTTTGCTGCCAAAAGACAAGTAGAGACGCTATTAATAGCGTCTCTACAGAATAAGTTAATAACTAAGACTAAGCTAGTAAGCTAGTGGGAAACCTTTATTGTTTAGGGGGTAAGATAACCTGGTCAATAACGTGAATTACGCCATTACTGGTAGGAATATCAGCTTGAACGACGGTTGCATCATTGGCTTTGACTGAATCTCCTAATTCAATTTTGATCATGCCGCCTTCAACGGATTCGACTTCTCCAGTGGTTAGGTCACTTGACTTAACTAATCCAGGAACAACGTGATAGGTCAAAATGGCAGTTAATGCCTCTTTATTTTCAGGCTTTAATAAATCTTCAAGAGTGCCTTCTCCTAAAGCAGCAAATGCTTCATCGGTGGGGGCAAATAAGGTAAATGGGCCTTCTCCTGATAAAGTTTCGGTTAACCCTGCTGCTTCGACGGCTGCTAGTAGTACCTCAAAGTTTCCAGAGGCAGTTGCTGTCTCAATTAAGTCCATCTCGCTTGAGGTAGTCTCTGGGGTCTCAGAAGTTGTATCTTCTTCGATTTCAGTGGTTTCTGGAGACTCAGCATCACCTGTTTCCAACTGCTTGGCTCCTGGCATTTCAGCAGGCTCAGCCTTATCTGTTTCGACAGCTTCGCTTTCTGGCATCTCAGAAGGCTCAGCTTCTTCGATTTCAACAGCTTCGCTTTCTTCAGAAGACTCAATACCTTCTGCTTCTAATTCTTTGGTTTCTGTCATCTCAGAAGATTCAGTATCGTCGATTTCAACAACTTCGCTTTCTGTCTCTTCAGAGGTAACTTCTTCGTCCATTTCAAGAGCTTCTGCTCCTGTCGTTTTGGGAGATTTGGCATCATCCATCTCCAGTTGCTTGGTTCCTGGGATTTCAGAAGGCTCTGTCTCGTCGGTTTCACCAGCTTCGGTTTCCGTTAAATCAGAAGGGTCTGCATCTTCTTCGGTTTCAACGGCTTCGGGAGATTCAATATCTTCTGGTTCTAGCTTTTGAACTCCGCTGGTTCCAGGAGTCCCAGGAGTTTCTGTTTCACCAGCTTCGGTTTCTGTTACCTCAGAAGGGTCTGCATCTTCTTCGGTCTCAACAGCTTCTGTTTCAGTGGTTTCAGGAGTTTCGATATCTTCTGTTTCCAACTGCTTAGTTTCAGAAGTCGCATCTTCTTCAGTTTCAACGGCTTCTGTTTCGGTTGCTTCAGGAGATTTGACATCATCCATTTCCAATTGCTTGGTTCCTGGCATCTCAGCAGGGTCAGCGTCATCGATTTCAACGGCTTCACTTGCTGGCATGTCGGAAGCTTCAGCACCTTCTTCGGTTTCAACAGCTTCAGTTTCGGTTGCTTCAGGAGATTCTATTTCTTCTGCTTCTAACTTTTTGAGGTCGGTTACTTCAGAAGATTCTGGATCACCCATTTCCAGGGGTTCACTTTCAGTCACTTCAGAAGTTGTATCTTCATCGTCGATAATCAGGGTTTCAGTTTCGGTTGCTTCAGAAGACTCAGTCGGTTTTACTTTATCAGCCATTGCTGGAGACATAGCACCAACAAGAGCAACAGCTAAACTTAATAAAGCTGATAATGATTTAACACCAGGATTAATTAAAAAAGAGGGTTTCAACATAGTTTTTTTTCCGTAAGTAAAGCTTAAGGATAACCAGGCTCTAATATTCCTTATAAAAGTAAAAATATCGATAAGGCTTGAAAAATTTTTGGAAACTCTTTACTAACTATTCTTTTAGGGGTTCTAATACTCTTTGAATCACTTCTGAAGTCACGCGATCGCTGATCATTACATTCCCAATTTCTGTGGGTAAAATAAAGCGTACTTTCCCGGCTTTCACTTTTTTATCTAACTGTAAGCTCTTTAAGATATCTGATATATTTAAGTTCCTCGGTATTGTCACGGGTAAGGCAGTTTTTTGAATTAGCTTATCTTGTTGTTCCACTTCTTTTTCTGTCCACATCCCCAGTTTTGCAGCAATTCTTCCCGCTGCTACCATACCCATTGCTACAGCTTCTCCATGATTTATAGAGCCATATCCAGTTAAACTTTCGATAGCGTGGCCGATGGTGTGACCGTAATTTAAAATTGCTCTAAGTCCTGCTTCTTTTTCATCCTGACTGACAACATCAACTTTTGCTTGGCAAGAACGAGTAATTATTATTTGCAATAGTTCTTGACTAAAATTCTCTAAATTGTCTAAGGTTTTAGCTTGTTCTAATTGGGTAAATAACTCTTGATCCCAAATCACGCCATATTTAATGACTTCTGCCATTCCTGCCCGAAATTCTCGCAGAGGTAAGGTTTCTAGAACAGTCGGATCAATAAAGACTAAACGAGGTTGATAAAATGCTCCTATTAGGTTTTTTCCTTGGGGATGATTAACCCCTGTTTTTCCACCAATAGAAGCGTCTACCATCGCGAGTAAAGATGTGGGAACCTGTATGAAATTTACTCCCCTTAACCAAGTAGCTGCGGCGAAACCGGTCATATCTCCGATGACTCCTCCGCCCAACGCCAAGAGCGTTGAAGAGCGTTCTAAACGATGTTTAAGGGCGATATCATAGATTTGACTAATGCTGTCTAGGGTTTTGTGGGGTTCTCCAGGAGGAATTAAGTGGGTAAAAACCTTAAAACCGCAAGCTTTCAAAGTATTAACCACAGTTTGCCCATAAAAATTAAAAATCTCTGGATTAGAAACTACCAGAGTTTTTTCTCCTAAATGGAGTGAAGATAAATATTCACCTAGTTGGGAAAGAGTAGAGGCGATCGCAATATCATAGCGGGTGTGAGGTAGGGTAACAGGAATAATAGTAGACATAGGTCTTCCTATAGGATTCAATTGGCGTTGATCCTAGATTTTTTTGTCAAAGAACAACACTCAAGAAACAAGATATTATTGTTTCTTCTTCTTAGCAAGGGTTGCTAACCCACCGATTATTCCTAACGCTAACACAGAAGAGTGTTCTGGTACTGTAGCAGGAGGAGCATCTGGAGTTTCATAGGTGTAGAAAACTTGATACTTGCCTGAAGTTAAGAACTTGAGTCCCGCCAGAGCGTTACCATTATCATTCTGTACAGTAAAGTCAGCATCAGCAGCAAAATCTAAAGCAATCTGTTCTCCCGCACCAGTGAAAGCATCTAAAACAGCAACATCAGTATCAATGAGAAAACCACCAGTGTTTTCGGTACTACTTTGTTGAGGAATTAAAATAGATGCTCCAGGAGATAGATTACTAAAAGTTTGTGTGGTGAAAGGAAGGACGGACGTTAAACTTGGGCCACCTTGAACACTAAGTTCAACAGCTACTTCCCCTACTAATGAACCTGTACAATTATTACTAGAAACACAGTAAATTCTCTCAGGATCTAAGCCTGGAAAGAAGCTAAGTTGAGTGTTACCTTCTGAACTAGCTGTTGCAGATAGGAAAATATGAACTGACTGGAGAGTCCCTAGAGATTCATCAAATTTGTCAAATGTATTAGGTGTGGTAAAGTCTCCCTCTGTAGACTCGACGATTCGAGTTTGTATAGGGGTTGTCATCGTAGCGGCAGTCGCAGCATTAGCAGTGACTAAAAATCCAGCAGTAGCTAAGGCAAAAATTGAAAGGTTTTTTAAGGTGGTGTTTTTCACGAAAAAGCTCCTATTTTATTGAGTAATTTAGATAATATTTCTTGTCTGTCATGACTAATATGTAATTACACCTTTTGAGGATAACTTTCGCGTTAAATAAACTCCAACCGTACTCTCACTGAAAAAGATAATGCAATTCCAGAACTTTTTATTATTATCAGTAGAATTACGGATAATTAATTTAAGTTAATGGTTTAGATATCGTCCCCTAGACTAAATTTTGAAACGAGCTACTCTGAAATTTCAATAAACTAAATTTTTGTTTTTGGTAACCACTAAAAACGTGACATGATAGGTTATATTGATTTCACGATAGGGAGTCTGAGTATCCCAATAATTAATGAGTTGCTTCATTTGGGCAATAGATAGCTTTTGATTATTGAGATTTGTCCCCGCACCAATTATCTTAAGACTTCTAAAAAATTGACTGGCATTCTTGTAAGTTAAGGTAATTTTATCTTCGTGGAAATGGCTTTGGGTAGTTTCTATCGGTAATTGTGTTACTAAGTTGATCGTATTAGGAAGATGATTTCTTGTAAAGGGCAAATTTAAAG
>JBCDDV010000208.1:0-5602 GCA_039180145.1 Cyanobacteria bacterium P01_G01_bin.49
CCTGTTAAAAAATTAAATAGATCTGTTAGGTCTGTTCCTAATTCTTCTCGACAACTGAGTAAGCCTAAATCCGTGTACAGTTTAGCTGTTTTGGGGTTGTAATTTCCGGTTCCAATGTGAACATAACGGCGAACTTTATTACCTTCTCTACGAACAACTAAAACCACTTTGGTATGAGTTTTTAAACCCACTAACCCATAAACAACATGAACTCCTGATTGTTCAAGACGGCGGGCCCAAATAATATTATTTTCTTCATCAAATCGGGCTTTTAATTCTACCAATGCCGCCACTTGCTTCCCATTTGCGGCTGCGGTAATTAGGGAACTAACAATCGGAGAATCTCCAGATGTCCGATATAGTGTCATCTTAATAGTCAAGACATCAGGATCATGAGCCGCTTGAGTAATAAATTGTTGAACCGAGGCACTGAAAGATTGATAGGGATGATGCACCAAGATATCTGATTGACGAATCAAAGAAAAAATATCCTCTCCCTCTGATTGAAGTTTGCCTTCACCATTCCTATCCACTACTTCTTTGATCCGTTGCAAAGCGGGAGGAACAACGGCACTCCAAGGCTCATCTTTGAGGTCAGGACAGGGAATTGATAAAAAGTAAAATAAATCTTTAAGACCTAATAGACCATCAATGTTATAGACATCGATTTCTTCGAGTCCTAAATCTTCCATTAATTGCTGTCGAATGGTGTCAGGGACAGAAGAATGAATTTCTAAACGCACCGCAGACTTACCAACATGTCGCTTACGTAGCTCTTGTTCAATGGCCAGAAGTAAATCATCGGCTTCATCTTCTTCTACGGATAAATCTGCATTACGAGTTACCCGAAACGGGTGGCACTCTTGCACAATCATACCAGGAAAGAGGAATTCAAGATTATGAGCAATGACTTGTTCGAGGGGAACTCCTGTCCAGATAGCAGTTTGATCATCTTCTTGGTGACGTAATTCTTTAGGGAGTGCCACGAAACGGGGTAACACTCCCGGAACCTTTACCCGTGCAAAGTGTTCTTCTTCGGTATCAGGATCACGCACAACTACCCCTAGATTTAAACTGAGATTAGAAATATAGGGAAAAGGATGAGACGGATCAACTGCCAGAGGGGTTAAAACAGGAAAGATATGATCTTCGTAATATTGATGTAAATAAGTTCGTTGTTCTTGATCGAGATCAACAAAATTAATCAGGTAAATACCTTGAGCAATCAAGAGATTTCTTAAGGTATATTCAAAGAGATGATCTTGTTCTTTAATCAGGGGGCGGAGGCGATCGCTAATGGCAATTAATTGCTCTGAGGGATTACGACCATCAGCACTTAATTTCGTCACCTCAGCTTGCACTTGCTGCTTTAAAGCTGCTACCCTCACCATGAAGAATTCGTCAAGATTAGAACTAAAAATGGCACTAAATTTAAGCCGTTCTAAGAGAGGAGTACGTTTATCTAAAGCTTCATACAAGACACGATAATTAAATTCTAACCAACTTAATTCTCGATTAAAGTAGTATTTAGGATCTTTCAGATTAATGGTTGAAGTGGTTACCTTTGCTTGTGCCATAATTTCTAATAATAAATAGTTAGAGTTGCGTATAAAAGTAATTGCTCTCGATTTTAGCGTGACCTGTGATCGAGAGCGTTATTATTAGGTTAAGAAAACCGACGCAAAGGCAAGGTTGGGGGTCAGATCATTTGGCATTTACCATTTACCATTTACCATTAATCAATGTTCAATGCTCAATGCTCAACTCGCGCATTCCCTTGCGCCGAGAAAAATCCCCCCTGCCCCCCCTTGGAAAGGGGGATGCTGGCGCGGGGTCGCTCGTCAATGTTCAATTCCCTAACTGCTTATTTTTTGAGATTTTCTAACCCAGAGGTTACTTTTGCCGACTCAATGCGATCGCCTTGTTTAATGCCATCGATCACATCCATTCCTTGAGTGACATGACCAAAAACAGCATAATCTCCATCGAGAAATTCTAAATCAGACAAAGCAAAATAGAATTGGGAGGAAGCTGAATCAGGCATGCCAGACCGGGCCATGGCAACAGCCCCCCGTTCGTGCTTTAAAACAACGTCTTTTGAAGCAGGTGATCCTTGTCTACCCAACGCTTTACTGTAAGTTGGTTTTTCGTCCCCTTCTAGCTTAATTTCTAGGGGAATACGGCGTTCTTGTTTGGTCGTAGGATCAACAAATCCTCCCGTTCCATTGCCTTTAGGATCGCCACCTTGAGCAACAAACGGTTCAGGATCTTTGACAACCCGATGAAACACCAAACCATTATAAACACCTTGTTCCACTAAATCGACGAAATTTCCGCCAGTGATCGGCGCATCTTCCCCTTCTACTTCAATGACGACAGGAGAACCATTAATAATCATTTCGACAGTTGCGTTTCCTTCTAATCTCGGTAGAGAATTATCCATATTTGCTTGACTCACTTGTTGATTTTCGCTAAGACTACTTTGATTGTTTTGATTACTCTGATTTTCCTGTTCGCTGGATATGCTAGAACAGCTTGTTAAGCATAATCCACCGATTAAGATAACGCAGATGAAAGTTCTCACCCAATGTTGTTTAAGGTTTCCCATGTTGATTGATTGAATCCTCATGTATGCAATCGACTTTTTGCTGCAAGTCGGGAATAGCCACCCGTTGTCACGAAACTTCAGTCGTAGAGAGCAGATTTTCGTTAGACTCCCTAAACGAAAAGTCCCACTATTCTACAAACCTTCTAAGGGAACTCCCAAAAAACTTGCTAATTTTGCTCCCTGATTTTCTAACTCCGAAAGAGAAATGGGTTGTCCGACACGGGTCAGGGGAACATCTCTTCTTTGTTTCACCCGTAAATATAGTTTGCGTTTAGCATTTAACCCTTCTCGAATTTCGGCATAAACCGCTTGAACATCCTCTAAAGGACAACTAAATTCAATGCGGCGATTTTTACCAGGGAACCCCCAACGAAAAATGGTGGCTTTGTTAGTTTGCTTATTAAACTCGTTGTATCCACCACCAATATCCAAAGCAATCATGAACCATTGGTACAATGCCACCGAAGAACCCGCAACCCCATAAAAGAGTAGGGCAACGCCTTGGGGAATAAAGATGAGATCTGACGTATCGCTGACAATGAGCAAATTGGTGTGCAAATAGCTCGAAAGTCCAGCCAATAAAAATCCAATTCCTCCTATGGAAGAAATTATCGCCCACCAGTAGTTACTGAAGCGACGAGAACCGAGAACATCTTGACGAAAAATGAGGCGATCGCTTGTCATAGCCGCTACATTCATTCCATTTGATTTAAAGATGACATCTTGCATTCTACCGAAAAGGGGAACCCATTCCTATTCAGTTGGCTTACCAGTTACGTTATGTTACGTTAACATAAGTTCCTGACTGATACGAATAAGAGTCTTATCTTTACAAATTAGCTCTCAAGTAAAATCTCTCTCAATCCTGATTAGAGCCTGCTGCAATTTCTCACCATTATTCCAGCTAATGTTTCCACCATACAACATCCGCCCATTGCTGTCTGCTAAAAAGACGTGATCAACTCCCAGCAGATTCTTCCAAGTTTTCACAGTTGTTCCATCTCTAAGTTGAAACAAAGGTTCAGAGTGTCTGAAATCTCTTGGAGATGCTTTGGTTATACTGGGAATCTGATCCAGAATGGTAACGACTTCTTGAGTTTCGCTGAAAAGTTTTTTATCTGCACTCGTTGAACAGCCGCATCCATCAGTCACCACTGCTTTGAGTCTCTCTTTGACTGCTACTGGGTCAAACCCAAATCCTGCTGCCAGTTGCCCGAAATCTTCAACATTCTCCCAAAATTTATCAATCTCCATCAGCAGACTGTCATGAGGTTCCAACTTCCGTCGTTGGCAATAAATAACGGTCAAATACCTTTCTAGTACATCTTCTGACATTATGCTACCTACCGCACCTGTCAGTCCTAACACAACAGTTGTGCCAAGCAGTCCCGTCACCCCTCCTCGCAATGCTAAGGCCGTTGCAACTGTCATGCCTGTTACTCCCGTCACTAATGCAGGAACCCAAGGCGATAACATTTCAGCTATCTGTTGAACCGCTTCATCTTCTTGTTCATTCATCAGGCGCACTTCTTACTAAAGTTTTTTGAAAAATTTATTCTATTGTCTCTGATGATCCAAAATTGAGCTATTACTTTTTCCTCGTTTCTGTCCATGCCAGGATTGCTCTTATTATCAATACTATAAAGTCTGCGTCAAGACTTCACAGAGTAGCCGTCAAATCTTGACGCAGATATAATCTTAAAGACTACCAAGATCGGAATCTGACAACCAAATCCCATGAAACCCGTAAGGAACCCGTTGAGGCATCAAAATACGGGCCACTGGAGGCGATGTGATGTTTTGAGCATCCACAATCACTAATTCAGAGGTGTCCGACCCTTCATCATGAACAAAAGTAATTAACCACCCTCCATCACCATCACAAAGATCGGGGTTAGGAGCAAAAACCGCTTCTCCTCCATATCGTTGTGATCCAAAACTATGTATTTCCAAGCTTTCTTGCTCAAAATCATGTTTAATAATGCCATCAAACAAAGGGTAAGGAGAATCTGCCATTTTTCCTGAGTAACCGTAGCGGGTTTTCTGTCCTAAATACTGCTCATTAATGCGAGGAAATTCTGAGGGAATTTCGCAGAGATGTTTTTCTTGAGTTTGTCCAGTTTTTAGATGAAAACGCCACTCAGATAAACGGGGAATGTCTGAGTCCTTTGCTTGATCAGGTGCTTCCCCTAACACAGTTGTCCCATTCATTCGACAGGCAATTAAGACAATTTCTTCTCCTTCTTCATAAGCGTTGAGAGTATGAAAAATATAACAGGGAGAACTCTCAAACCAACGAATATCTTTATGTTCACCATGTCGGGGAAGAATACCAAAACGAGACGGACGATCAGACTCAAATTGTAAGGCTGGTTGTCCCTTTTGCATTCGTTCTGGACGGAAGGTTAGGGGCAGATCCAAGAAAATAGTATAGTTAGGTGTAATGGCGAAATCGTGCATCATTACCCTAACAGGTAAATCAATGGCTATCGTTTTCAATAGTTTACCTTGAGGAGAAACGATTCCATACTGTAGATAGGGCGGTTGGGCAAAAGAGTAACCAAAAAACATCATTTCGCCTGTCACCGGATCAACTTTAGGATGGGCTGTTACGGGAGAAACTAATTTGCCTTCAAAGTCTTTGGGGCCAAGGGTATCTAAAGAGGGAACCGTTACGGCATGAGGTTCACCTCCTTCCCAAAGTGCCAGGAGTTCCTCTGCATGGTACACCAGAGCGGTATTAGCCGTGTTTTTTGTGGGGCCATAGGGATTATCCATTTGCGGCGGTTCTAAAAGCCCTGTCCAAATGGTTTTTTGGGCTTCGTTCTCTAGCTGAAAGCCGCGAGTCTGAACATAACGATTACGATAGGATGCTTTTCCCCCTTGAATATGGACACCGTGCAACATGCCATCGCCATCAAACCAATGATATTGTCCTATCGGTGGAAATTGAGGATTCGGGCCGTTGCGGACAAACATGCCGTTCAAATTTGC
>JBCDDV010000209.1:0-5599 GCA_039180145.1 Cyanobacteria bacterium P01_G01_bin.49
TGCTTGGAATACCCAGAATAATTGACTTTTATTCTGCCAGACAAAGTAATTAAGCTGACGAGCGACCACGGTCGGGTTCCCCGACCGTGGGAGCATTCCCTCGCCGAGGTTTCCTCCGCAGGATCTCCCTGGGAATGCGCGGCGACTTTACCTTTTACGAAAGAATAGTCGCGCTTGTAATTCAAAGTACAAGTTCTAGACACAAATTTAGGTGCTTGGTCTAATCCTTTGTATCTTTTCTTGGTTCTGCCCGATTTAATGGCTTCTGTATTTTGCTTAACTTTTGTCCATAAAGACTTATAAGTAGCTCCAACTTGGCGAGGAACATTACAAGACATTTGAGCAGGTAAACTAAAAACAGAACGAAGTTGGTTGTAAACTTTCTTTTGTAAAGCCACTCCAGATGACATTTTGTTGTTCTCGAAAGCTATATGAGAAGCATAATTCAGCGCATCACGATAAGCCAAAGTTGTTTGTCTAACCAATTGTTTTTGGTCAGTAGACAACTCTAGTTTCAGTTTTGCTGTAATAGTTTGCTTCACGGTAAAAACTTCATCAACAACAAGCTTATTTTATACCTGATGAATCTTTTTAGTCAGCTAGCTATAATAAATGGTATCGCTACGCGATGTTTGTTTCTGAAAAAATTTCTCCCTAACCTATCTCCGCTAACGCTCCGATTGAGGATAGGGAATCCTTTTTTTATTTATGGTTGAAAAATCTTGCACTTCCTGAATTGATGACATTGCTGGTATATTAAGTGCTTTCTTTTGGGAAGTTGAGTTGCCATATATTTTTAAATAAAGCAGCATAGGTTTTCTAGGGCTTAGTAAGATTCCTTCTTTAGCCGTCTGAAGAGTCGATACTGGTAAATAGCCATCAGCATCATCTACTTTTAGACTTTTCTTTAAAGAGAGCGGACGGCCATTCCCACTAGAAGTCGAGCCTTCAGAAAAACTAAATTCAACCCAAGGGCTTTTGAAACCAGGGCCAGAGAACAATGTAAATAAACACGATGATGATAGTGGTGTTACTCCTGATGTTCTCGAATAATAGCCATCCCAAATTTTTGTTAATTGTCCTGCTTTGAGAGAGAAGGTTTGAAGATCGACTTGCTTAACCTTAACGCATTGAAACTTACGTGAATAGACTGATAGATCTTCACCCCAAATAGAAGGATTTAAAGTATAGTCTTCCTCAATTTTGAGTTTTGCTGAAAATCGATCAAAAGCGAATAAGCCTATCAGTCCAAGTGAAACAAGAAGAGCAAAAATTATCGGTAGACTGCCAACTTGTAAACGAAGCTTGTTAAACATATCTGATTACTCATCATCATCCCAAAAATATCGGGTCTAAGTAAGACAAAGTACGCTCAAAAGGCAAGTTCAGCAAAAAGTGTAAGTCAGTACACAAAATAAATTACACGGTTGGGGAAGGCAAGAGATATAGTCATTTAAGGATTTGGTTCGCGTTGATTTAAGAGATTAATCGAAATTTCTAGGCTAGATTTCATCCGGTTGAATGCTCTGGCTAAAGCGCCGATTTCGTCTTCGGCATTAGACTTGAATTCGTTCTCCATATTTCCCATACTGACTTCTTGTGCCGTTCTGGCTATTTGACTAATAGGCTTAATCACAGAATGCTTGAGAAGAAAATTAATCACCAATGCGATCGCCCCGAAAACCCCGATAAAAATGATCATAGTTAAACCAAGGGACTGACGAGTATTGCCCAAAACTTCTTCTGCTGGAACTGAAATAATCTGAGTCGCGACAACTTCATTCAGTTTCCAACCATAGCCATTCTTGGAACCATAGGTATTGATCTGGCTTTTCGGCGCAACGTCGGGGGTGCTATGGCATCGCAAGCAACTTTCTTGGTTCACAGCTAAAGGGTGAGCAATATAAAAAACCTGACCACCAGGGAGATCGCGAAAACCGGAAAGCTTATTGAGGTTTGGTTCTTGGCGAAAACGCTCTACCAAAGCACGCTCAAAATTATCAGCTTTGTCTCGTAAATTAGTCGGGTTTAAGGTTGCTTCTTTGTAAAAAAAAGTTTGGTAAGCTTCATTGCGACGCATGATCTGAAATACTTCTGTTGCTGAATAAGCGGGAACTGTTTCGGGAATAAAAAGGGGGTCAGTTTCTAGACGTTCTTTCAGTAATGGGTTGATTTGGTCGCTAGTGTAGTCCCTAACTGAATTCATGATTTCGATCAGAAGCTCAGCTTCAGAGCTTATTTCTGTTTGCGCTCTCTGTTGCAAAGTCCAAGATAAGGTAACTCCCCCCAAAACAATGCCTGCTATAAAAATAATTACTAATAACAGATTAAACTTTTGTCCTAGTTTAAGTTTTTTTAAAAACATTGTTATTCACCGACTGTAAAAGTTAATTGTATGGACGAGATTTCTGGAAAAACTTAGCTGATCTTAAGTTGACTTAAATCATAATAATCTGTGACCATAGATATTAATTAAAAAATTAACGGTAAATGAGAAGTGACTTCCAAGATTTCACGTCGTTTATTTCTACTGCTAAGTTTTCTGTGGGCTTGTAGCAAGACTTCTCCAAAACGAGAGCAATGGGTCATTGGAACAATTAGCTATCAAGAAGGAGATCCTGCAATGGATCACATGGCTCAGTATGAAAGCTTTAATCGTTATTTCCAGGAAAAGACACACTCCTTCATTAAGCTTGAACCTGCTTTCAATGAAAATAAAGCGTTAGAACGAATTCAGTCCCAAGCTTGGTCTTTTGTTTTTGCTCCTCCGGGTTTAGCTGCTATTGCCATAAATCAATATCAATATATTCCTCTATTACCTCTAGAAGGTATTCGAGACTTACTCTCTATTTTAGTCGTTCGAGATGATAGCTTATTTAAAGACTTAAAAAGCTTAATGGGTCAAGTTGTCGCTTTAGGGCAACCTGGATCGGCTACAGGCTATTATTTCCCTCTCTTTAATCTTTATGGTTTAACCTTAGCAGACCTATTATTTGCTCCGACTCCCAAGGCTGTTCTAAACGCGATCGCCCAGAAAAAAGCTGCAGCAGGGGCAGTTTCAATGGAACAATTTGATACCCATAGAACTCAGTTTGCAGATACAAAATTTCGCATTCTTTTCCGCGATCTTCATGAAATTCCCCCTGGTCTTGTTTTGATGTCTCCAACCATCGATGATGCTCAACAAAAAAAAATTCGGACTATTTTTAACGAAATTCCTTCAATTATAGCCAATGAAGCGGGATTTGTCCCCAATTCCCCAGTTCCTGACTATGAATATATGATTTCTGTGGTAGAACGAGTCAGATCTATTTTACCGAATACCCGTTCTTCTCAAAAACCCATTCGTCTGTTTACCAGCCCTCAGAATGGGATGATCTTACCCACGCCAGAGGAGAATTAGAGTCTGTTTGTAAAGTAATTACATTTAGCTTTCAATGTTTAATGTTCAATGTTTAATGTTCAATGTTCAATATTCAATGTTTAATGTTCAATATTCAATGTTCAATGTTCAATGCTTTTTTCGTCGATACCAAGCTCTAACTAACTTAATTTCATTGTAACTATAATAATCGCCTAAATGATTTTTTAAGGGAGTTAATGAGTTATCTCCAATAGTTTCTATACATTGAATAATTTTGTTTTTTTTGTTTTCTGAAATAAATTTTTCGATTTCAACAGGTTGCTGCATTTCGATCAATTCAGCTAAATGAGAGTAAATTGTCGAGTCTTTTAAACCACGTCTTTCGGCAATGTCTGAAATACTCAACCCCTGTTGATACAGTTGTAAGGTAATCATATTACTCTGAGTAGGTAGGGGTTTAGGTAAGGTTTGTTCTTGACAAAATGTTCGGATTTCTGAAACAAAACTATCGCCGTAATGATCTGCTTTGTAAGCGGTTACCCCTGAAATTTTTTTAAATGCTTCTGAACTTTGAGGCTTAATTTGTGCCATCAAACGTAAACTAGAATCGGCAAAAACAACATAGGGGGGAATCTGATGTTGATCCGCTAAATGTTTACGTAACTTTCTGAGTCTATCTAATAATAAATCACTTTCTGCTTTTCTCGGATTGTAATCATTTAGGGCTTTTGAACTTAAAGATTCAGTTACAGCAATGTTAACTTTTCGCTCATTTCTAAAGATTTCCCAACTGTGTTTGTTTAATTTGAGAACCGGAAACCCATCAACTGTTTCATTAACTAAACCTTGATGAATTAAAGAACGTCCTAACATCTTCCATTCTGCCATACTTCTATCTTTACCAATGCCATAAGTTGATAATAAATGGTGTCCATATTGTTCAATTTTTTTCTTTTTGGACCCTCTGAGAACATCAATAATATGAGTCATGCCAAATCTTTCTTGACAACGAGCAACACAGGAGAGAAATTTTTGTGCTTCAATTGTCCAATCTTCTATCGGTTTCGGGTTGCGGCAATTATCACAATTATTACAGTTTCCTGGGAATCTTTCGCCAAAATATCTGAGAATAATACTTCTTCTACAGTCGTTGCTTTCTGCATAATCTACGACTTGACGTAACTGTTGCCGAGCAATTTTTTGTTCATGATCATTACTTCTTTGGTCAATCAAGAATTCAATTTTTTTCAAATCACCAAAACTCAAAAATAGGACACAATTTGCGGCTTCTCCGTCTCTTCCTGCCCGTCCAGATTCTTGATAATAACTTTCTAAATTACGAGGTAAATCGTAATGAATAACAAAACGAACATCAGGCTTATTAATACCCATTCCAAAGGCAATTGTAGCAACAATAATTCTGACGTCGTCTCGAATAAATTTGCTCTGATTCAAAGCTCTCTCGTCATCATACATTCCTGCATGATAAGGCAACGCATCAATACCATCTTGTTGTAATCGTAGTGCAACGGTTTCGACATTTTTACGACTTAGACAGTAAATAATTCCTGAGCCTTCTTGAGAGCGAACATAAGTTAGTAATTGAGCATAACTTTTTGTCGATTTTGGCAATACTTCATAGTATAAATTTGGCCGATCAAAACTAGCAACATGGATTGTCGGTTTTTGTAGCTTTAATTGTTGAATAATATCATCTCTTACTCGCTTAGTTGCTGTTGCTGTTAAAGCAAACATAGGAACTTGAGGATAGCGTTGTCGAAGCTGTCTTAATTGTCGATATTCAGGACGGAAATCATGACCCCATTCTGACACACAATGGGCTTCGTCAATGGCAAATGCCGAAATGCCAATTTTAGTAGCTAAAAAGTTCAGAAAAGGGATAAACTTTTCACTTAATAAGCGTTCTGGTGCAACGTATAATAATTTAATTTTTCCACTAATAATTGCCTTTTCTCTTGACTGTAATTCTTGCCAACTTAAGGTACTATTCAAAAATGTTGCACCAATACCATTATCTAGTAGGGAATCTACCTGATCTTGCATTAAAGCAATTAAAGGGGAAACCACCACACTTAAACCAGGTTTCAATAAAGCAGGTAACTGAAAACATAGAGACTTTCCGCCACCTGTCGGCATAATTACTAATAAATCTTGATTATGCAGAGCTTCTGTAATAATTTTAGACTGACCAGGACGAAACTGGTCATAACCGAA
>JBCDDV010000210.1:0-5569 GCA_039180145.1 Cyanobacteria bacterium P01_G01_bin.49
ATTTCTGGTTAATTCTAAAATCTGAATTGAAGGAGAAATTCGTATTGTATGTTTCTCAATTAAAAATTCTTCTGTTCTATTTTGTAATGCTGAAAAAGGAACTAAAAACAATTCATGTTGTGGAATAAAAATGACAAGATCTTCATCATTTTTAGGTAGAAGATCGATAATTGGTTGAATCAAATAATCATGAAGATCTTGTGAAATATTCCTGGCATCCCCAAGCCAAGATCCAGCGTTAAGTCTTTGTTGTATCTCTCTAGACATTTCTCTCAAAGATCTATTGTCTTTCAATAAAGGCTTAAGATCGACTTGACGAAAAATAATTTCTCCTGAAGGATTAATAACCCAGATGTAAAGAATATGGGAATAAATAATTGAATACTCAACTACGGTAGCATTATGATTTACAGTAATTTCTTTGAGTTTTTCAATATTTGGTAGTTCTTCAATATTTGGCAGATGTAATTGAGTTGATGATTCTGTGATGATAGTTGTCATCGACTCCAAAAAAGCTCTGGCACGACCTCGCTCAGATATTTCTAAAGCCTCATCATATTTATTCTGAGACGCTAAAATTTCTTGCAAAAGAAAATATGCATCGATTTGTGTATTAAAAAGAGATACTTTATCAACATCAACTTTTAACCTTCCACGCAAAGATTCCCAAATATTAACTGCCTCTATTAAAATGTTTTCAGCTTCCGATAATTGGTTATTCTGAAATAGCAAATATCCTTTATTTGTTAACGCTGCACCTTTTAGTCTAGAGTCATTAATTTTTCTTGCTAAATCAAGTTGTTGTTGAATATATTCAAATGCCTTTTCCGATCTTCCCAAATAATGAGAGCATCCACTTAAAGAGCCAAGCACATGAGCTTGCCCACGAATGTTTCCAATTTGCTGAAAAATTTTCAAAGCTTGATTAAAATTTTTGTATCCACTTTCGTAGTCCTGCATTGACAAATAGACATTTCCAAGATTCAAAAACGCAGTTCCTTCACTTTGAGAATCACTATTATCCTTGGCGATTTTCAAGGATTGCTGATGAAACTGAATAGCCATAGCATATTTTTCTAAACATCTATATGCTATTCCCAAATTAGTAAGAGAGCGCGTTTCTCCTAATTTAATTCCTAGCTGGCGATTAATTTCCAGTGATTTTTTGTGTAGCTGAATTGCATAATTATATTCACCAAGTGCCTGATAAATATTGCCTAGATTACCAAAGCATTGAGCCTGTCCATGAAGATCTTCAATTTTTTGTGTAAGAGCTAAGTCTTGTTCATAAAAATCTCTAGCTTGCTGATATTGTCCAAATGACTCATAAATACAACCTAAGTTACCTAATGCTCCAGCTTGTATAGCAATATCATCTATTTCTTTTGCGATGCTTAGTGACTTTTGATTATGGTGTATGGCTTTATCGCTTTGACTAAGATAATGAAAAACAGCACCTAAATTAAAGCAACATTTGGCTTCACCAGATTTATCGCCAATTTTTTTATTTATTTCTAGAGAAGATTGATAATACTTAATTGCTAAATCATAATCACCTTGTGCTTGTAAAACATTACCTAAATTCATTAAAACAGAAGCTTCTAAGTTAGAATTTCCTATTGTTTTGGAGATCTTCAATTGCTCGGAATGATATTTTATTGATTGTTGGTAGTCGCCAATATAATAATGACTAACTCCCAAATCATTTAATAACGCTTCTTCCTCCAATAAGCTACCAAGGTTTTTTACGATTTTGAGAGATTTTGTATAATAATCAATTGCCAAATTATATTGACATTGTTTCAGATAAATTTTTCCTATTAGCTTGAGAACTTCAAACTCTTGAATATTATCCTTACTTTGTCTCAGATTTTTCAGAGATTGTTTTGAATACTGAAGTGCTTGTTTATAACTTCTCTGAATGCTATAAATGCTAGCCATTGTAAAAAAGCATTTGCTTAATCTCTTTTTGTATCTATGTTTTAGATATAAATCTAATGCCATTTGGAACTTGTTTAAAGCCAAATTTATATCATGGGTATGATATAAATTTAATCCCTGATAGAAGATATTATCTATTTTATTTTCTATAGATGAGTCCAATAAGTAGATTTTTGATACAAAATTTTTTTTAATCTTTTTAGCTTTCATCATGAAAGTAGTAAAACTATGTTCTTATTACTTTCTAGCAATTAAAATAGATGTAAACATCAGTATATACAGCATGATTTATTGATAAGAACAGGATCAACTATGGATTTTGTTTTTCATACTTGCCAATCTCCACCCCTCTAAATCGCAAATACTTATAGAGAGTAGCTTTAGAGATGTTCAAATCCTTAGCAATCTGATTTACGGGCATTCCCTCTTCATAATAGGATTGGGCAATACGAGCCTTCCTTTGGGCATCTTCCGATAGTCCTGGTTTGCGTCCACCGACTCTCCCTCTAGCTCTAGCAGCAGCCAATCCAGCGTTAGTTCTTTCCCTAATAATCTCTCGTTCAAATTCTGCCAAAGAAGCAAAGATATTAAATACCAATCTTCCCTGAGCGGTGGTAGTATCAATCGGATCGTTGAGACTCCTCAAGCCAATATCTCTCTCATTGAGTTCTGCTACTAACTCAACTAAGTGCTTGAGCGATCGCCCTAGCCGATCTAATTTCCAAATTACAATTACATCTTTGGGTCGCGCCTCTTTCAAAATTTCATCCAAACCAGGGCGTTTTGCTTTTGCCCCACTGACAGTATCGGTAAAAAATCGTTTGCATCCATGCAAACGAAGTGCATCTAGTTGTAAATCTAAATTCTGATCTTTTGTACTAACGCGAGCATAACCAAGGAGCATTTTGGGAGTAATTGTTTGCTAAACTCATCAACTTTAGACAATAGTATACTTTGATTAGCTAAACGAGAATAATGAACTTTTACTTAAGATTGGGATTACGGAAATTAAGGCGAGCGCTCGATCTGGGTGTAAATTTTAGGAATAAACGAGACTAAATCTTTAGAATTAAATGACACTAGTAAATATTTTTCTGGAGACAAAATGAGACATTTTTGTATCTATTGTGATAGTATTGTCTCATGCGAAAACAAAAGAAAAAGTCATCAAAAGAAGAATTACTAGATGCAGCAATCGCCATACTGGTTGATAATCCCAGTGCTTCATTATCAGAAGTAGTCAAAAAAGCAGGAGTAGGAAGAGCTACTCTTTATCGCTACTTTCCTACTAGAGAAGCCTTGGTTAAGGAGATTGCTCTTTTAGCCATTAAACAAACAGATGAAGCCATAGCTCCAATTGCCGCCAAGCAACTGAGTAGTCAAGAAACCTTGCGTGAAATGCTCGAAGCAATTGTCCCTTTGGGCGATCGCTTTCATTTTTTGATGTCAGAGTCATCTGCCTATAAAGATCCAGAAGTCGCTCAAGCTTACAATCGGCAACTTGAGGATCTTAATACTCTGATAGAAGAATTAAAACGTGAAGGTGTCGTAGCTATGGATATCTCTAATGCCTGGGCAGTAGCTGCGATCGACTCTTTGATTTGGACTGCATGGTATTCCGTACAAACAGGCTATGTCGCCCCTAAAGAGGCTGCCTCTTTGGTCTATAGAACCATAACTAAAGGACTTCAACCCCAATAAATGCCATCTCTAAACTAACAATCTGAAGGTATTCAAAATGAAAAACAACCAGAAAACATTTCTTAAAAATCCATTTTTTTCAGCATTATTTGTCTTAGCAATTTTTGCTAGTTTATTCTCTGGCTACCGAACTATCAGTGCCAAGCCTAACGATCTAATGGAAGCTCGATCCAATGCCAATAAACAATCCGACACAAAAACTACTCCTGAATACGTTATTAAAGAGACAGAACCGATTTACATCGTAGGAATTTCCTTAGAGACTTCCTTAAAAGACGAGCAATATACTCAAGATTTGCAAAATCTCTGGGATAAATATGCACAAGAAGATCCTTTAGCCAAAGTCTCCAACAAACTAGATGACAAAATCTATGTTGCCTATACCAATTATGGCTCTGGTGACGGTTATGGTTTTACCTTCGTCATGGGACATCGCGTTGCAAATCTTGATACTGTTCCTGCTGATTTAGATTCTTTAACCATCCCTGCTAGCAAATACGCCGTTTTTAAAGTCAGTGGCGACCTAGAGCAGAATGTCACGCAGTTGTGGGAGGAAGTGGAAGAGATCGATCTAAAAAGAGCTTATAGTACCGATCTAGAAGTCTATGAAAATAGCCCTATATCTGAAACTGAGGGCGAGATGGAAATTTGGGCTTCGGTACAGTAGGTTGTTTCATGAATAAAATTAAATGGCGCACTATTTTCGGCTTAATTATTGTCTGGTTTGCGACAATTTTTAATTGGCAGTGGATCTGGGGAGTTCTCTTTTTAATCTGGATTATTCCTGACTTCTTTACGGGAGTAACTTATTTTATCGAGCCGATCGCCAAAAAAGACGATCCTCTGCTTTATTGGCTAATCATGATTTCTTGGATTGCTTTAAGTATTTTAACTATCGCTACTATTTTCAACTAGAGGAGACTTGTTTAATGAACACTATACAAACTAAACATACTACCCCCGTTCTGCCCATCGAAGCCTATACCTCTCAAGAATGGTTTGATAAAGAACAAAAATACATTTTTAGTCGTACCTGGCAATTTGCGGGTTTTAGGGAAGATTTAAGCGAACCAGGAGATTACCTTACAGTTCAAGCAGGACTAAATAATATCTTGGTTATCTATGGTCAAGATAGTCAATTGAGAGCCTTTCACAATGTTTGTCGTCATCGAGGAACTCAGCTATTACGAGCAGTTGGTAAAAGGAAAAAATTTATCACTTGTCCCTATCATGACTGGACATATACTTTTGATGGTCAATTATCCGCCGTTCCCGAACGTAAAACTCAATTTCCCGATCTAGATATGAGTCTACTATGTCTCCATAAAGCTTCTGTAGGAGTTTGGCGAGGGATGATTTTTGTTCATCCCGATGCCGATGCAGAATCTCTAAGTAATTGGTTTGGCAGTATTGAAACTTATTTGGGGTCTCATCAGCCAGAGAAACTGGTGGAATATAAAGAGGCGAGAACCCGTCATGAAATCAATGCCAATTGGAAAATTGTGGTAGAAAACTACATTGATGGCTATCATCTAGCCCATCTCCACTCAGAAACTCTGTTTATGTACGATCATAGAAAACAACAAACAGGTTTTGTAGACAACCATTTTCATTTTTATGAGCCTTTAGCAAAAGACTATAGTGCAGATATTCAGAATAATTCACCCTACCCTTTAATCGACCATATACCTCCAGATAAAATTGGAGCTTATGTGCCAATGCTATTTCCCAATTTAGGATTAGCTGAAATAGAATCAAGCTGGTCGATCTTTCATATTATTCCCGTAGCTCCAGATAAATGTATCGTGGAATTTAGAAGTAAATTCATGCCTGCTTCTAATTGGGATTTCATAGCTCAAAAA
This sequence comes from Cyanobacteria bacterium P01_G01_bin.49, assembly GCA_039180145.1. Taxonomy (GTDB): domain Bacteria; phylum Cyanobacteriota; class Cyanobacteriia; order Cyanobacteriales; family Microcystaceae; genus JBCDDV01. The sequence goes on from JBCDDV010000210.1 coordinate 5,505, forward strand.
TGGAAATCTTGGAATTATTTTAAATCTCGTAAAGGAGATAAATATAAAACTGGAGATAAAAACGA
>JBCDDV010000211.1:0-5556 GCA_039180145.1 Cyanobacteria bacterium P01_G01_bin.49
AGTTCTTTTACAGCAAAGACAACGGGATATGGAAGCTAAGGACATTTTTCAGGTCATTAATGGGGGTCACGCTAATCAAAACCCTATATTTTCATCTATTGCCACTGATATCGATAGTTCTACCCTAACTGATACCGCCTCTTCTATTGCAGAAGACACATTACCCGATAACCTTGAAATTTATGAGGAGTTCTAAAGTATGAGTTATTTTCCCCCAGAACTTCTCGAAAAATCCGTTGTTGAAAAGTTGGCTTATTTTGAAGGGTTTACCGTTGCACATCTTCGCCTCAAGCAAGTTTACGAAGCTTTGATGCGAACAATCAATGAACCAGCCGGTGCATCTTTTATATTTGTTTATGGCCCCAGTGGAGTGGGGAAAACCACTCTCAAACAGCGAGTCGAGCAAAAAATTATTGAAGCTTGTTTACCTGAGTTGACCATCGATAGGGGACGAATCCCAGTAGTTGGTATTGAAGCCGTTGCTCCAGAATCACGGAATTTTAACTGGAAAGACTATTATACCCGTGCTTTGATTGCCCTTGAAGAGCCTTTGATTGAACACAAGATTGATTATGGGGTAAGGGGGGTTTATCGGGATATTTTTGGTCATGTTGTCATTGAACCTAAAGTCGTTGCACCGGCTTTAAGACGAGCTTTGGAAAATAGCTTGAATCATCGTCAACCCGATGTATTTTTTATTGATGAAGCGCAACACATGGGAAAAATGTCGAGTGGGCATAAATTACAAGACCAATTAGATTGTCTCAAGTCTTTGGCTAATATGACCACTATTCTCCATTGTTTGTTAGGAACCTATGAATTATTGACTTTTCGGAATTTAAGTGGTCAATTATCAAGACGTAGTGTTGATATTCATTTTCCTCGCTATCAAGTCGATAATCCTGATGATATTCAATCGTTCAAAAGTGCTTTATTAACATTTCAACGTCAAATGCCCTTAGCTCAAGAACCTGATTTAGTGAGCCATTGGGAATATTTCTATGAAAGGTCTTTAGGGTGTATTGGTACGTTGAAAAACTGGTTAACTCGTACCCTAAAAGATTCTTTAGATGAAGGTTTAGATACCATTACTCTTAAGCAACTTCAACGTAGAGCATTATCGGTAGCTCAATGTCAGCGAATGTTTGCAGAAATTCTTGAAGGAGAAAGACAACTATCGGAAACGGAAGCAGATGCCCAAAATTTACGAGCTTTATTAGGGTTAGGTGAAGACATGACTCAACAGCCTCAAAAAGCTCAGTCTTCTAAGCTCAGTCTTCTAAAAGGACAACAAAAGTCGGGAAACGAAAGCCAAAACGAGACAAAATTGGAGTCCAAGAACCTGATGTCAGTTGATGATTTAACAGTTTATGAACGGTGGGATCTCAAGAAACCTGAAATTCCTCTTCAGAGTCGTTTATTTTCTTTAAAACCGATAGGAATTGGTACACCTTATTGCGAAAGTTTGAGCAGTTATTTGATTCGCTTATCTGAACTACATTGTTTATCCTTATCCGTGTTTATTTCTCGCTTAATTTCTCCTTGTCTTCACACTACATTTTTAAAAAATTCGTCAAGTCGCAGTTTAGGCGCATTATTTCAAAAAGCTAGAGCTTTACAGGGTCATGGAGATTTAGCAAAAGATTTTGTTCAAGCATTAGAATATTTAACTTTACGGAAAGATTTGTCGTTTTTAACTTTGTCCGTTTGGTCTAATATTCTTTCTCACAAAGGCTTATTAGGAAATCATAAGGCTTGGTGTCCTCTATGTTATCAGCAACAATGGCAATCCCATCATGTTCTTTATGAACCTTTGTTATGGTCACTCGAAGCAGTGAAAGTTTGTCCACATCATGGTCTCAGATTATGGGAAAATTGCCCTCATTGTGGGAATAAACAGCCTTGGTTGACTTGGAAATCTTCTAATGGTTGTTGTTCTCATTGTCGTCAATTGTTATTTTCTCCTACCAAAACCATATCAACTCATCTGAATCAAGATGAGTTAGGGGGCAATATCGCTGTATCTGAGTCCCTAGCCTCATTAATTGAGATTATGCCTATTTTACCCCATAGTCCTACCCAAGATAACTTATGGAATAATGTTTCAGCGATTATCAACGGGGTTACTCAAGGTAATATTAGTGCTTTTGCTAAACAGTTAAATCTTCCCAAAAATACAGTTTGGGGATGGTATCATCGGAAATCTTTACCCCCACTTGCGTCTCTGTTAAAAATTAGTGAGTGTCTGGATTTACCGTTGCTTACCTTGTTGACAGAAAAAATAAGCCAAAGCCATTTAGAGACGGTTTCAGCCCGTCAACTCCCAAAACAACAGTCTCTTATCCGTCAATCTCCTCGTCAGCTAAACTTAAAGCTTTTACAACAGCAACTATTAGAAGTTTTGAATTTACCTGATGTAGAAAGTCCTTCTCTCAAGCAGGTTTCAGAGACATTAGGCTATCATCGTCGGACTTTATCTCGACATTTCCCAGATTTATGTCAAGGGATTTCTGCGAAATACCGCCAAAGATTAAAAACGATTCAGCATGAAACCATTAATAAATGTTGTCAAGAAGTTCGCACCGTCACTTATTCATTGTATGCTGACGGTAAGTATCCGTCTGAATCTCGTGTGGCTGAGTTTTTGAGTCACCCTAGCTTTCTTCGTTACCCTCAAGTTCGTGAAGTATTCAAGCAAACTAAACGGGACTTAGGTTTTGAACCATAATCTTGCCACTTGCGTTTTGAACGATAACCTTATCAAAACGGCAAAGTTATGGGTAAAGTCACAACAGCTTCAGCCCTATGGACGTAACTGGACTCGAACCAGTGACCCCATCGATGTCAACGATGTACTCTAACCAACTGAGCTATACGTCCGCATAAGCTTTTATAGTAACATAGAATTTACAAAAAAAGCAAAGAATTTTTAGATGACTTGTCCGAATATAACTACGATAGTGGTTAATACTAGCGTGGCAAGATCTCGTTTACGATAAGTTACTTGTTGCGAAGTCTTGGGAATCCCTTGATAACCCCTTGATAACATCGCTTGATAAATGAATTCTCCTCGTTCATAGCTACGAATAAACAAAGAGCCGACCGCATTACCCATGACACGGCGTATCATTGCCGGGTTACTCATTAAATTACGAGAAAGGGCAGCCCTCCGCATGGTTGTAAATTCCCGACTGACAACATCGATATAGCGATACATTGAAGCCATTATGGCCACTAATAAAGGGGGCATTTTTAAGGCTAATAAGGCTTGGAATAGGTCAGGAATAGCTGTGGTGAGAATTAATGTATTGAGAACTAGCAAAGATAGTACTACTTTAATGGTGACGCTGCCTAAAACCATCACCCCAGTGGTTGTAATTTTGAAAATGCCCCATGACCAAATCACTTTTCCTTCAGGACGGAATAAAGTCCCTAATAGCACTACCCCCACAAAAGCAAATTCCACAACCACCCTGGTTAATAATTGACCCCAGGACACACGACTGAGAGAGATTATGATCAATACTGCCACACCATAAACTCCCCAAGTCTTCCACTGTCCATGGGGAGTTAAGGCAATGGCAAACACACTGATTAAGCTACACAGTAATCGTGTTTGGGGAGCAAGGGAATGCCAGAAGGTATGGGGCTGTTTTTTGGGGGAGGTTAAAAAAGAATGAATGTGCAGCAGCATATCTCAGAGTTAGTTAACAGTGATATGTTAACTATTATTAAGCAGTTATGTTAACTATTGTTAAGCATTTTTTCTGCTGCATTAGCTTTCCGTTTCTTGATCATTTGATAAATGATTCTGAGGAGATCGGATCAAAAGTTTTCCTGCCCCCCAGACAATGCCGAAGGTTACCAGCGTTCCTACTAAACCAGCGAGGGGAGTGGCTACAGTTTCAGGAACACCCCTTAGAGCATATTCTTCAAAAATGCTGTAAAAGGGTAATTTTTGGGCGGGTGCATCTTCAACAGCTTTATCTTCAAATTCTAAGTCTTGAGATACCCGATCCAACCCGTCAGGATCGGAACTAGCGAAGGGAGAGACAAAAACTGCGATAATGAGCGCAACGCCTAATCCGGTTAAGATTAAGAGACGATTGCGTTTCTTAGAAAGATGATCAGTCATTTTGTTGATAGTTAATTGCTGATGGTTGATTATTAAACAGTTTAGTGGGGAGTTGCTTTAACAGAATGAGGCGAGTCGTAAATCAGATCAGGGCGAGATCGCCAGACAAAACTCACGGCAATTAAGGTAATAATGGCTTCCCCAATACCAATTAAAATATGCCAAGATACCATTGCGGTCATGGCAACCATAAAAGGCACAGTCTCTGATAAGGCGAGTTGAATGGCTGTCACAATTGCTGCAATCACTACACTAAACCAGGAAGCAACAACGGCTGCGATCGCCATACTATTCCACGAGCGACGACCTAAAGTAAACCGAATGGCTTTATAGAGGTAATAACCGCAAAATGTTCCCAAAAGCCCCATATTCAAGATATTAGCTCCCAAAACGGTTAAACCACCATCTTGAAATAAAACAGCTTGCACAATAAAAACAACCGTCACTACGAGGGTTCCTGCCCAAGGGCCTAATAAAATTCCGGCAAGAGTTCCTCCTACCAAATGTCCTGATGTTCCTCCAGGAATGGGAAAATTAATCATTTGAGCCGCGAAAATAAAGGCAGCGCAAACCCCCATCAAAGGAACTGTTCGCTCTTGATAATCTTTTTGTACTCGTTTTAAAGATACCGCAATCAAGACAATTGTAATAATCCAACAAAATAAGCTGACCGGAAAGCTTAAAAATCCATCGGGAATGTGTAACGCAAAATAGGGCGACAACAACACGGATAGTCCAGGAAATCCTAACATACAAAAGTAACTCTGACAGTGTCCACAATTATTTATCTTGTTTACTTTTGTAAGCTTTTTCAATCCTCCTCTGGGGTATTTTTACAACATCTTTATGTTTCACATAGATTTAACCTTTCTCAAATCTCAAGCTAGTAGAAAAATTATCTGATCAGTTTCAACTAATATTGTTATTATCAAGTTATTTATCAATATTTCAATGTTTTTAAAATTATTAATTGCCTTAATTGTTGTGAGTAGTTCTTTCTTGGGTTTCCCTAACATGACAGAGGCTGAGACGGCCGATGAATGGGTAAAATTGGGAAGGCGTATTCATGGTGCATTTGGTTCTTATGTGGTTTTAGGGATTCGTATCGGACTTGATGCCATGGAAAAATTAGAGGCTAAACCTGGGGAATTGAGCGTTATCTATCAAGATGGCCCATTTACACCTTGTCCCTGTGTCGCTGACGGAATTATGATTGCAACAGTGGCAACTCCTGGTCAAAATTCTTTAGAAGTTGTTAAAAGTACGGTTGATCCTAATGCATTTGGCATAGCAATTATTAAGCATAAAAAGACCGGCAAATCGCTAGAATACATTATACCTAGAAAAGCTCGCTCATTACTTGATGATTGGAATGAAGATCTCACAGAAAGAGAACGTTATGACGCAGTGATGAATGCTTC
>JBCDDV010000212.1:0-5547 GCA_039180145.1 Cyanobacteria bacterium P01_G01_bin.49
CTCAACTCATTTTCCCAATAAGCTTGGTAAATCTGATCCTATAAAATAATTTAAGCTAAAAAATATTGATAATAAGTAAATTGTGTCGGATGGTATTACCCATCCGACTAAATCTTGAACCAGAAGATAAATTAAGGGGCTAAATGTTCTGTGACCATCGCTACTAAATACTCAACCCAATAATTTGCTGCCTCAGGACATTCCGACTCAACCATGACGCGAATAAGAGGTTCAGTTCCCGACGCACGAACTAACACCCTGCCAGTATTTCCCATCCCTTCTTCTGCTTGTTTAATAGCCTTTTGTAAGGGTTGACATTCTTGCCAATGACGCAGACTATCTCGATCTGCAAACCGCACATTCCGCAAAATTTGAGGATAGGTATCAAAGCTGTTTTTAACTAATTCAGCTAAGGATACTTCAGACTGATGTACCAAAGCAGCAAGATGTAGGGCAGTTTGAACGCCATCTCCTGACACGCCATAATGATGGCAAATGATATGTCCAGACTGTTCACCGCCAAGCATCGCCCCAGTTTCCCACATCTGTCCTTGAACATGGCGATCGCCGACTGCTGTGCGAACTAATTTACCCCCTAGTGCTTCCCAGGCTCGCTCAAACCCCAAATTTGCCATTACTGTACCAATTAAGAGGTTATCGGGCAATTCTCCCCGTTCTAAAAGAGATTTTCCCCAAAGATAGAGGATGTAGTCTCCATCAATGACTTTTCCTGTGCCATCAATGGCCATAACGCGATCAGCATCGCCATCAAAGGCAAACCCGATATCTGCTTGATGTTCAATGACAGCCTGTTGTAATAAATTGAGATGAGTTGAACCACAATTTACATTAATGCGATCGCCATTAGCTTGATCATGTAAACAAATAACCTCTGCCCCCAACGCTTTAAACATAGCAGGGGCAACATTGACTGACGCGCCCCAAGCTAAATCTAAAATTACACGCATTCCTTGGCAGCTAAACTGTTGGGGTAAGCTTGCTTGAAGAAATTGGCAATAATTATCGACAAAAGCAGGTTGGTATAAAATTTTACCCCAGGCGCTCATTTCATCTGAGGATAAGAAAGTATTCCCCCGTAACCCGTCTTCAATTTGTTGGGCTAGGGTTGGAGATAATTTGGTGCCATCACCATTAAAAAACTTAATTCCGTTATCTTCTGGGGGGTTGTGACTGGCAGAAATCATAATTCCTCCCATCGCTTCACTCAAACGAGTTAGATAGGCAACGCAGGGAGTTGGACATAACCCCAACTGCCATACTTCTAACCCGGCTGAGGTTAGTCCTGCTGCGATCGCCATGGCTAGCATATCGCTTGAATTACGAGAGTCTTGCCCAATAATCACTGGGCCAAGGTTTGCGGTATTTGATTTTAAAATTTGTCCAGCCCAGAATCCTAATTGTAGGGCAAAGGGTGCCGTCAACAACTCCCCTGCTTTACCACGAATGCCATCAGTTCCAAATAATGGGGTATTGGGAATATGATTCGATTGGCCGAGTAAACTGGTACTCAGGCCTGAATGCTGACGTTTCAAACGACTGCTGCCGTTTGGAGATAGGGAGATAACCATTAATTCACTTCCTCACAACTCGCTCACCTTTACAGGATATACCTTTCCTACAAATTTGCGGAGAATTCTAGCTTTATAATGTTGTAAACGTTGAGAGTGTTAATAATGTTCCACCTTGAGAGTTTTCAGGGTCAATACATTTATCATTTAGCCTCTGTCATTTCATTTATCATTTATCATTGGTTTGGAAGTAGGAACCTGAATCCTCTCCCAAACCCTCTTTCTCCACGTCCTTCTATATACGGAGGAAACCTCCGCATCCAGGACTCCTAAAGGGAGAGGAACTTGAAACCTAAATGTTCAACTCGCCCATGCTCGCTTGCGAGGTTTCCTCGCCGAGTCTCGCTCGTCAATGTTTAATGTTTAATGATTGGTCAACGCCCTTTTCGTTTTAGTTAATCAAAGTCTCCACTATCACTACCCCTAAAGTATAAACGTCCACTTCCTAGGTATAAGTGAAGGGGGTCATCTCCTTGAGGAAATACAGTGACCCCAAAGAGATAAGTGCCGCCATATTGTGGGTTTCTAATCGATTTTAATCCGACGGTGAAGGTGGTTCCTGGAGATACTGGGGGATCTAAGGTAACGGTAATGGTTTCTGTCGTTTTATCCCATTGACTTTCTTTTACTGTTAAAGCTTGCTCTCGATGATTAGGGGTTCCTTGAAAGGCAATAGTTTGATCGGGATAGTATTTAATGGTTTCAAACCCTTGACGCTGATGAATGCTAATGGTTTGTAAGGGTTCACCACTTTGGCTCGGTAAATCAATTGTATAGTAATAAGTTGGAAACCCCACTCTCGCTCCTTTGAATGTGGTGATGACATCTAAAAGACGAGGGGATTTACTAAAGAAAGTTCGTGGGCTTTTTGTTTCAATACCAACAACAGGGATAACAGGTAATAGAAAAAGACTGGTTAAACTTAGAGCCAGTCCTAAATTAAATTTATGCATGACTATGATTGCAAGTTAAGTTAATAATTCAAAAGCTTGCCTTAATGAAATTAATTCTTATTTTTGTCCACTATATTTTCCAAGAATAAGCTGGGGCTACTTTTCTTAATGTCGCCGCCACTTAATTAAATGTAAGGTGAGCTATACTTCTATTTTAGTTAATTAACCTTTAATAGTCTGTTAAATATTTATGAAACTCTTCAAAACTTTCGTTCTTACCTTGTTTTTAATTGTTACATTTTTAATCGTTGGCAGCCTTAATTTAACTTATGATGCTTCTATTATTTCGGAAAGCTCTTCTCCTCGCTATTATCAATATCATCAGCTTCATCGTCAAGATGGTATTGGAAAACTTTATCAAGGAAGAGAAATTGCCAAAGTGATGGGACATCGAGAGTTTTTATGGCTAGAAAGACCAAGTCGAGAGTCTCAAGAAAAGCCATCTCAAGTTGTAGCCGCTTTAGATTTATCATCAGAAGATATGGTAGCTGATATTGGGGCAGGTAGTGGTTATTTTACTTTTCGTTTGTCCCCTTTAGTTCCCCAAGGAAAGGTATTTGCCGTCGATATTCAACCAGAAATGCTGGAGGTGATTGATTTCTTGAAAGAAGAAAATAATGTTAGCAATGTTGAGACAATTTTAGGGACAGTTAAAAAACCGAAATTACCTCCTGATAAAATCGATTTAGCCTTGATGGTCGATGCTTATCATGAATTTGCCTATCCTAGGGAAATGATGGCAACTATCGTTGATTCTCTTAAGTTAGGGGGTAGAGTTGTTTTAGCAGAATACCGTCGAGAAAATCCTTTTATCCCCATTAAAATGCTGCACAAAATGACAGAAAGACAGGTTAAAAAAGAAATGGCTTCAGTGGGTTTAGTTTGGCAAAAAACGGTAGAGAGTTTGCCTCAACAACATTTAATATTTTTTGAAAAGCACAAGATAGATTAGTGGCAGAAAGTAATCAGAATTAATAACGTTGATCCGAGCCACAATAAACAACACCATCTGGTTAAGGTTAGCCCTTGATAAATTGTTTGGGACGTAATAGGATTGACAGGCGTTCCTAATAAAGGTTTCTTTTTAATCTGACCTTGATAAGTATTAATTCCGCCTAATTGAACTCCCAAAATAGCAGCATAAATACATTCACTCCATCCCGAATTAGGACTAGGATCTTGTGGTGCATCTCGACGACAGATTGCTAAAACAGACCGGGGTTTTCCTGATAAAATAGCCAAGGTTAAAACTGTAAGACGACAAGGAAACCAAGTTAAAAGATCTTCAACCTTAGCACTAAACCAACCAAGATCAGTAAAGGGTTCTTTGTAGTAACCAATGGTAGAGTCAAGGGTACTTGCTGCTTTGTAAGCCAACGCTAAAGAAACACTGTTAACCCCGGGAAAAAATGCCCCCGCGATCGCATAAAATAAGGGGGCCGTTACCCCATCTGTGGCATTTTCTGAGACAGTTTCTAGCACTGCTCGCAGAATTTCTGGGGTTGAGAGATTTTTTGTATCCCTTCCTACATATTGACTGAGTTTTGCCCTAGCAAGTTCAATATTTCCTGTTGCTAAGGGGTTAACGACTTCTAAAGCTGCTAATCTTAAACTTCGTCCGGCAAAGCAACTAGCCAAGAGAATAGTTTCGAGTCCAATACCTAAGTAGGGATCTAGATGTATTGTCATCAAATTAACGCTCCATCCTAGGGTTCCACTGCCAAGAATTAATCCCAATCCTAATATTACTCCTGCCCAACGACGTTGTCTATTTCCTTGGCAAATAGCAAGGGCAAAATTCGTATATTTTTCAATAACCCATCCCATCACTTGTACTGGATGCAACCAGCCCCAAGGATCGGCAATAATATAGTCAATTATGGCAGCGAGTCCTAAAATGATCCCTGCAATATTTATCTCCACATTCAGTGTTTGTCCTTGATTAAGTTACCCCTATGTCTGTGAGTCAGAATGCCTAATTTTATCGACATTTTCTTCCCAATTTGCTCCATCAAATGATTTAATTTCAAACCTTGACAACATATCCTCATCAAGACAGCGAATATTAACATCAAACCAGCCTGGATGGGAACGGGGATGATAAAAAGAATAAATACCACAGACAGCACAAAAAGTATGGTTCGCTGTCTGAGTATTAAAGGTATAAGTTTTGAGTTGATCTGCCCCTTTAATTAAGGTAAATTGTTCAGGGGGAACAAGTAGATGAAGAAACCCTTTTTTTCGGCAAATTGAACAGTTACAATTAATAGCTTCAAATTTATCAATTACGACTCGAAAGCGCACTGCACCACAATGACAGCCACCTTCATAGGTTGTAGAAAATGGAGAATTTTTCATAGAAATTATCGTTTTAAATCACAAAACTGGTCGCTTCTCCTTGAGAGGCTTGCCAACTACGAGCATCATAATAAAGATCTGCTAAAGTAATCTTATAAAGTGCCTCTTTGAGTTTCTCATGAAGCCGTTTCCAAAGGCTAAATGTTACCCAATCTTCTGCTTGCTCAGCATCAGGGTTGTAACGAGGTAATGGCTTAATTGTATCCCCAACTGCGTCCAAAATTTGTCCCAAAGAAATTTGACTTGGTTGCCGTGCTAATTGATAGCCACCTTGGGAACCACGAATTGAATTAACTAACCCTGAACGACGCATTTCAATCAGTAATTTTTCGAGGTATGGGGCAGGTAAATCTTGTCGAGTTGCGATCGCTTTTACTGAAGTCGGGCCATAGTTGGGCTGTAAACTTAGATCTAGTAAGGCTTTAACGCTATAATGACTGCGAGTTGTTAGTTTCATTTAATTCATTTTTATGAAAATTTTTGCGTCAGTTGGGAAGATTCTCTTATCTATCTTGTTGAGTTTATAACATTCCTATCCTTATTGAACCCATGAAAGTCAAACATTTGTAAATTACCCTAGCCTTTCTCTCTAAAGATTCAAAAAAATAAATTATTATTGATCTTGTCGAATGGTGGATAAATTTCAC
>JBCDDV010000213.1:0-5537 GCA_039180145.1 Cyanobacteria bacterium P01_G01_bin.49
AACTGTTCTTGCTTGTAGTGCAGGAATAATGCCATCAAAAGGTAAGCTTTCAAATTCAACGCTTATATTTGCTTCTTGGGCAATAGCTTTCATCAAATCAATATCAAATCCTTCTAGGGTATTTTTATCAGGACTAAGCATCTCAAATGGAGGAAAAGTCGGCTCTGTCGCTACTTTAAAAACTTGTTTTTTTTCTTGAGAAAAGCTTGGTCTAATAGCCAGAAGAATGATAATTAAAATACCAACTAAAAAAAGAGCTACATAGACTGTTTTAGTTTTATTCATTTTTAATAACTAATCATTAGTTTACTCGATTATATGAGAAAAAAATTAAGAGCTAAGACAAAGATTCCATTAGTTATTAAATAATTTGAATTTTTGATAAAATGCTTTTTAAAATATTCTGTATAAAAAGTTACTATTTATTGCAATTTTTTGTAGCTGTTAATACGTTTTATATAATAGAGTTATGAAAGCTTGACAAAAAGAAAAGCAGATGAACACCAATATTCATGACCTTGACCATCAGCGAGATCAGGTGATTGTGACTCACGGAACTCTACACCAAGAAAAAGAGAACCCTATTCTCATGGTTCTCCTCATCTTAGTTAGTTCATTTATTCTAGGTTCAATTCCTTTCATATTTGGACTTACCCTCCCTTCATCTCAGATGCCAACAGTTCCCCACCAAGGAATTCTGTGGAGTCCTTTGGGGAAATAGGGGCAATCCGTAACTGTACAGCACAAGCCTTTAGTTCTGGTTGCAAAGAACTCGGACAAGCTTGAGAATGGGTTAGGGCATTGGCTTCACTATCCTCGGCCCAAAGCGCACCCCAGTGCATAGGAACGAATACCGTTCCAGGGGCGATCGCTTGAGTTATTTTGGCAGGGAAATGAGCGATCCCGCGACGCGATCGCACTTCAACCAGGGTATGTTCTTGGATGTTCAATTTTTCTGCATCACGGGGATGAATTTCTATAAAAGGATTGGGGTGCATCTTTTTGATTTTCGCAATACGTCCCGTACGGGTTTGGGTATGCCAATGACCGTATAATCTTCCAGTGGTTAGGACAAACGGATAATCATCATTGGGAGGTTCTGCCAGTCCCTTGGAATGATAAGCTGCAAATTTTGCTCGTCCATCGGGGGTATTGAAGTGAAAATCGGTATAAAGGCGTTTATTATTACGATTGAGCTTTTCTAGATCATCTCCTTCTACACAAGGCCAAGGATCAGGATAGGGCCATTGTAGGGGGCCATAAGCACGTAATTTTTCATGACTCAATCCAGAACTATCACAAGGACGATCTTCTGTGATCTGGACAAATTCTGCATAAACTTCCGCCGAATTTTTAAAGTCAAATGCCTCTGTAAAGCCTAATCTCTTCCCTACTTCTGCAAAAATCTCCCAATCGGGTCTTGCTTCTCCTGGCGGATCACGAAACTGAGGACAAAGGGTAACAACCCGTTCAGAGTTGGTCATCGTTCCTATTTTTTCACTCCATTGGGCCGCAGGAAGTAGAACATGAGCATAAGCCGCCGTTTCTGTGGGATAATAAGCATCTTGATAAACGGTAAAGGGCGATCGCTTCAAAGCAGCCTGAGTTCGTTTAATATCAGGCATACTAACTGCCGGATTTGTAGCTGCCACCCAAAGTAAGCCAACTTCATCCCTTTCTAACCCTTCAATCATTTCCCAAGCAGTACGTCCTCTTCGGGGTTGAATGGTTCCCGGAACAATGCCCCAAAACTGTTCTACTTCGGCACGATGTTGAGGATTCTTAACCACACGATAGCCAGGCAAAATATTACAGAGTCCCCCGGCTTCTCGTCCTCCCATAGCATTAGGTTGTCCAGTGAGAGAAAAAGGGCCCGCCCCAGGTTTACCAATGTCTCCGGTCATTAAGTGAAGATTAATTAGAGTACGAACTTTGGCCGTCCCTTCTGAAGATTGATTCATCCCCATTGACCACAAGGATAAAACCCTTTCTGACTCTGCCCAAAATTTCGCAGCTTGTTCTAATTCATTAATACGAATACCACAAGTACGGGCCACTAATTCAGGAGGATAACGACGAATCACCTCTGCATAGGCAGGAAAGTTTTGGGTACATTCATCGATAAAATAGGTATCAATACGACCCCAACGCATTAATAAGTGGGCAATTCCATTGAATAAGTCAATATCTGTCCCTGGTTTTATTGCTAAATGTAGATCTGCTGCTTGGGCCGTTTGGGTTTCTCTGGGGTCAACCACAACCATCTTCACCTTACGATTCTTTTTGTGATGTTGTCGTAAACGGTTAAACACAATGGGATGGCATTCTGCCGTATTGGTTCCCACCAAGAAAGCACAATCAGTCAACTCTAAATCTTCGTAACAACAAGGAGGCCCATCACTGCCAAAACTTTGGGTATAAGCAACCACTGCAGAAGACATACATAGACGGGAATTGGCATCAAAATTATTCGTACCGAGATATCCTTTCAATAGCTTTTGGGCAGTGTAATAATCTTCTGTTTGAAACTGACCTGAACCATACATACATAACCCGTCTGTTCCCTGGGTCAGACGTACCGTTTGTATCCGATTCACAATGGCATTTAAGGCTTCGTCCCAACTCACACGACGAAACTGATCATCCAAAGAGTCCCGCATCATGGGATATTTGAGACGATCTTTTTCTAAAGACTCACTAACCGTCGCCCCCTTCACGCAGACTTTCCCCTGACTAGAAGAGTGACTGCGATCGCCTCTCACTTGCCAAATGGGGTTTCCTTGACTATCTCGGTTGACTGGTTTACCAGGTAAAGCTGGGGGTAAGACTTCTAACCCACAACCAACACCACAGTAGGGACAAAGGGTTTTTGCTGAGTGAGTCATTTCATTTATCATTTATCATTTACCATTTATCATTAGTTTGGAAGTAGGCTTGAATCGTCTCTCGTATTGGGAAGGCTTCGCCGTGAGCATCAGCCGAACAGTACAAAGTTTTTGGTTTGAGGTAGGAGTTGGGTGTACCTCATGAATCCGAGAAACGTTATATTTAGATCTGAATAATGTTGATAGATGAAAAGATAATTCCTCTTATGCCTTTAAAAATCCACAGAAAAAGCTTTGTATAAGTAAATTGAGAAGTAAGAGGAAGATTGAAACTGATGAAAAAAATAGCAGTGTTTGGCAATACTGGGGGTGGTAAATCAACATTAAGTCAGAGATTAGCGAAAATTACCAATTTACCCCTTTACGTCTTGGATAAAATTCAATATCAATCAGGAGGGATGAAGATTCCCGATGAAGAATATCAGCGCATTCATCAGCAAATTCTGACCACTGACCAATGGATTATTGAGGGATTTGGTTGCTTAGAAACTGTCTGGCTACGACTGTCAGAAGCAGATACTCTCGTTTATATTGATCTACCCCTGCATATACATTTCTGGTGGGTAACGAAACGATTGATTACGGGATTTTTCTTTCCTCCCCAGGGTTGGCCCGAAAACAGTCCCCTCTTGAAGAGTTCAATCACCAGTTACCGTAATCTCTGGCTATGTCACAGACATTTAACGCCGAAATACCGTGACTACATAACGCAAGTCCAAAGCATTCAGAAAGTTTATCATCTTCAATCAACCAAACAGATATCACAATTTTTTAAGTCGATTTCAACTGATATCAAAGATAAGGTGTGAGGGAGAGATGATGAAGCCGTTTTTCCCTCACTCCCTCACCTTAATTAACCTCTGGCGATTGGATCGATAGACGTATCCGTTGCCATAATAGGAACCTGAGGCAAGTTCTGATCTTCTTCTTCTCCTTCGTGGTGTTCAGCAAAAGATCCTTCGGGTTCTTTGAGAATAAACCAACATAAGAAAGCAACAATCAGTGCCATGATACCCATAATTTGGAAAAAAGTCGTATTCGCTTGAGCAATGATGGCAGGGCTGGGATCTGTTCCTCCCCCTAACCATTCAGGTAATAAGCTAAAGATGGTTAAATAAGCGACAGCCCCGACGTTTCCATAGGCACCCACATTACCAGCAACCTGTCCAGTAATACGCCGTTTTACTAGGGGAACAATGGCAAAAGTAGATCCTTCTCCCGCTTGCACAAAGAAAGAACAAGCCATGGTTAAAATAATTGCCCCAGGTAGCCACCAACTACTACCTACACTGCCTAACATCAAATAACCGATCCCCATACATAAGGTTAAAACCGCCATGGTATTCTTACGGCTGCCCAGTTTATCAGAAATTAATCCGCCGCCGGGACGAGACATTAAGTTCATAAAGGCATAGCTAGAGGCAATCATTCCAGCTTGTGCTGGGTTCAAGGGAAATGTCCCTTCAAAAAAAGCAGGAAGCATGGAAACCACCGCTAATTCTGATCCGAAATTCACTACATAGGTTAATTCCAGGATGGCAACTTGAGAGAAACGATAACGGTCTTTGGCAGGATAATACTTCTTATCGGTCATTAAATCTTTATTGACCACCCAACAATTGTAGGCTTGGAAGAGGTATAAGCCAACAAGACAAGCCCAAACGATGTACATAGTATTAGCACCATAGAAACCCACTCGATTTAATCGCCAGGCTAAGACCATCAGAATGCCAGATAAGGGCGCATTCATCACCATTAAGAACCAAAAATCCCGTTTTGTGGTGACTTCAATGCCTCTAGCACTCTTTGGCTTACGGTAAACCTTTCCAGGAGGGTGATCTTGCACGTTATTGTAGTACAAAATGCCATAAAGAGCGGCAATAATGCCCGTTCCCGCAATACAAAGTCGCCAGTTGAGTATGGGATCGCCTGTGGGGGTCGTGGCCCCTAAAGCAAACCAACCACCGATCGCTGGTAAAGTAAAAGCAGCCGCAGCCGATCCAAAGTTTCCCCAACCACCATAAATTCCTTCAGCTAAGCCGATTTCTTTGGGGGGGAACCATTCAGCTACCATACGAATACCGATCACAAACCCTGCCCCCACAATACCCAGCATTAACCGTCCGATCACTAACTGGGTAAATCCTTGGGCTGTGGCAAAAATTAAACAGGGAATCGCTGCATAGATTAACAACAAGGTGTAAGTAATTCTTGGCCCATATCTATCCAATAACATCCCGATGATAATGCGGGCAGGCACTGTCAAAGCAACGTTACAGATGGCTAGGGTTCTAATCTGACTGACATCTAATCCTAAATCTGCTTTTACTTGTGTTGCCAAAGGTGCTAGATTAAACCACACCACAAAAGATAGAAAAAACGCAAACCAAGTCATGTGGAGGATTTTATACCGTCCACTTAACGACCACATTTTTGTGAGCATTAATGATTTTCCTCTTGATAAAGTAATTTTGTGAGAAGTGTAGGAGTTTGGGAGTGTAGGAGTGTAGGAGTTCAGAAGTTTAGGATATTAATCTCCTTTGTCTCCTCTGCTTACTTAACCTGAGTTCGGGATAAGAAAATCTAGTAGAAAGTCGGGAACAGGGAGAAGTGAAGATGTAAGGGAGGGGATGTGAGGAGAGGGAGAGGAGG
>JBCDDV010000214.1:0-5531 GCA_039180145.1 Cyanobacteria bacterium P01_G01_bin.49
CGCTCTAATTCATCAATAACATAACTAATATCGGGAGGACGGTCAAAAAATTCGTTGATACTAAAGACCTGGCGACTATAACCTTCTAAGAGATTTTGAATTTGCTTGGTATCACTTCCCTTATGTTGAGGAAGTGCCACAACAAACCCATAAGAAGCTAGATGTTTTGCTTCTTTGAAAAAATCTTCAGGGCGAGAGGCTAACCCATGGGAAAAAATGACGACTGGTGTTTTAGTTGCTTGTAATTTCTTAGGTTGATAGATATCAACATAAAAAGTACGGTTGCGTGTTTCATCTGTTAGTGTCCAAGTTTGTTTGGGGGCAATTTCAAATTTTCCCGGCTTCCTAATATCAGGTAATCCAAGAAAATTAGGATTAACCGATTTTTTGGCTTCAAGATTAGAAAGAATGGCAATATCTTCCGTAAAAAACTCCGTTGCTTTAACCACAGTTTCAACAGCATCAGATAATGCTAAAGAGTCTTCGAGATCAATTTGCATATTAGTCGGTAATCTTTTTAGAAAATTAAGAAGTGTTAATCCTTGGTCATCAAAAGCAGCTTGAATCATAGCTCCTCTTAAGGCATATTGCCCATTTCTTCCTCCTTGAATGGTAATAAAATTTCCAAAAATTTTGAGAATTTCTTCTCCCATTTCTGTATTAAAAAAGCGAGAAATTTGTATTGGACTAATTACATAAGATTCTGACAAGGCTTCTCTGAATCTAACTTTTTCTTTTTCATCGACGTCAGCAATATTCAAATAAAATTCTAAATTTTTATCAATAATTCCTTCTTTAGCAAATTTTTCTAATGAACTGACTCTCACCGATAAGTTTACTGGCCCATAAATCAAATAAATTTTTTCGGCTGCTTGGACAGGCAAGAAAGAAAGTAAAGTTGATAATATCCCCAGAGACAATGAAGACATTAAACCTGGAAAAAACCACTGAGATAACATGATGGCGAATAGATAAAACGTCTTAAGATAGACTAACATCGATGTTGTCAAGCAACAGTAAAATTTTGATTCAAAAATGCCAACATTATCAGTATTTTTAGGTTGAATTCAAGGCAAGTTAGCTTATGATGACAAATAAATTGGCTAGTGGATGGTTATTTGATGATTATGTCTAAAAAGTTATCTTATTGGTTATGGAGTTTCTTGCTAATTTTTACCGTAATGATGGTTACCCAATATTTTCAAGAAGGAATGATGGGGTTAATTGTCTTTGCTTTAGCCTATTTAACAAAGGGAATGAGACGCAGTAAGTTTAAAAGCGATATTTCATTAGCCGAATTGGAGATAAAGAAAAGTAGTGATGGTAAACAGCGACAAACTGATTATCAGTCGGAGTTTTCAGAAAACTTTTGAGGGTCTTCGAGTGACTGTTCTAAGTTTTCTTGCAAGATATCTAGAACAGCTTGCGGATCAGTAGATTCCTTCATTATTTGGGCTTCCCAGTCATGGCGATCAGGAACTATTGGTAAGTCACTGCGTAATTCTTCGATTAAGTCGATCAATTTAGCGATTTTTGCTTCTGTCAGCAGATTGATTTGTAAAATTAAATGCGATCGCTGTTCGGCCAGTTTATCTTGATGAGTTTGTTGTACCAATACTCCGGTAGCAATCAGCAGTGCAGCAATGTCTATTCCCATATTTTGTGAATTGAAAGGAGGCAAACCAAAAGGTAATAGTTGCGGTGCTAAGTAAGTCCCTAAACCCCAGGTCACGAAGAAAACTAACTGTAAGTATAAAAATGTTGATTTACTACAAAAAGCAGCAATTTTTTCAATAAGGCGTTCGTGAATTGGTAGCTTTTCTTCTTGTTTGACTTGAAATCCAATGATAGTTTCAATATTTTTAACAACCTGTTCAGAAAGAGGATACTTTTTACCATCGATATAAATAGCTTTTGTTGATGGGGGATTGAGAGGAGACGATTGCTCGGAATAAAAAACCATTGGCTCAAAATCCTTTTTATTGATTGTTACATCTTGCAATTGCAACGTATATAGTAAAGTATCTGGATAATTAATACTTCAAGATATTTCTTTAGACTGATGAAAGATTAAAAGAAAATTGTTTAGATGAAATGAGTATAACGGATTCTATTCTTTTTTAACAATATTCAAAAATAATCATGTCTAATTCTCTAAAAGAAAAAATTATCGTAGCCCTTCAAAAAGCAAAACGAGAAGAAAGAGCAAGGGCTGAAGATATTCGAGAAATTATTCAATCGGCGATCTCACAAGCCACTTTAGAAGTTAAAGAAGGTTCCCTTGAAATCGGCTTGTTAGTCGAGGATACTATCTCAGCAGTTGTGGAAGCTTTTCAAGAAAAAGAAGAAGAACTTCAAGAAGAAATCACAGCCACTGTTGAAGGTATAATTGAAGGATTGAGTTATGCAAAACGTCAAGCCATTTCTAAAACTCAAGGAGAAGTTAAACAGTTACAAGCACAATTAGATCGCGAAGAAGAGGATTTACAAGGGCAAATTGAGGCTGTCCTTGGTGAAGTCAATGAAACAGGAAAAAATTGCTCAACGAGAATTCAGGAGATGATAGAATCATCTATTGATATGATCAAAGATAGTGAAGAATTTGCCCTAATGCAAAAGCGTTACGCTCAACTGAAAACAAAGTTAGCTATTATTAAAGCCAATTTAGCCGGGCGTTATGGCGAGCGTTTTGAAGATGTAAAGCAGTACTTAGATGAAGCACAAACTTGGCATGAGAAAACTAAAATAGAGCCAGAAGTGTTAAGCGAAAAAATAGCGCAGCAGCACGCAGAGTTTGAAATAAAACTAGGTGAAGCAGCAACGGCACTTGCTAAAAAAGAGCGACAAATTAAACATATTTTGCGAGACTTATGGAAATCGTCTATTCATTAGCTTTTATCAACGAAAGATCAAGTTTGCTATATTTTTGCTGATTCTAATCCTAATGTTCGGTTATGTGGTCTGTCAACTGCAGAAGTATCAGCAGAACAATGTTAATTTGAGTTTTGGTAATCGCTGCAAAAAATTAATAAACCCTCAAATTTTTAAACTAATAGTTATAGACCATTTATTATTAGTTTAGAAGAGGAAAAAATGATCGAGTTTGATTAGAATGATAGTCACTGTCTCAATTTTCCTCTAATTTTTAAACTAAGGATTAACCTGTTCTGACTGCTTAGATAATATCCAAAGTGCGTGAATAACACCAGGAAGCCAACCTAATAGAGTTAGTCCAATGTTAATGAGAAGGGTTGGACATACTCCAACCGTTAAAAAGACTCCTGCAGGAGGAAGAATGACGGCGAAAAGAATTTTGAAAAGTTGCATTGTTCAAAATGTAATAGAGCTACTATTGAGATTACGAAAATTTTGACTCAATAACCTCCTTCCCAAGACAGATTTAGTTAAATATTCCAATTGAGTGAAGATATCAGGGGATGGAGTATCGGTTTCAAGTTCAGATAAGAATTTCGACACGATCAGGGTTAGACCTTATATCAATGATATTCTAAGAAAGTTCGGATAAATCTCAGGGGATTTTCATTTTTTCGCGTTTTAATAAAATTACAATCTGAAAAAAGCAATTTCCTAACAAAATGGATTAATGCTTGGAGTTTCGTGTCCAATTTCTCTTTTCTAGTCTACTAAAAGGAACGTATTCTGTGACTGATATAATAACTTCCCAATCTCTAACTTATGATATCGAAAAAACGGTTCTTGAACGTTACCAAGCAGGAGCTAAAGTTCAACAACCTAGTTTATGCTGTCCCACAGATTATGATGGCAGTTACTTAGAGATTTTACCACAAGAGATTATTGAAAAAGATTACGGTTGTGGTGATCCAACACGCTATGTGTCTGAAGGAGAAACAGTTTTGGACCTGGGATCAGGAACAGGAAAAAATTGCTACATTTTGGCGCAAAAAGTTGGCAAATCTGGCAAGATCATTGGTGTTGACTTTAATGACGAAATGTTGAATATTGCCCGAAAATATCAACAAGAAATTGCTGATAAGATTGGCTATAACAATACACAGTTTTTGAAAGGAAAGATTCAGGATTTAACTTTAGATTTGGAGCGGGTTAAACTTTGGTTGTCTGAGCATCCTATCCAATCAATTGAAGAATTAAACCAGTTTGAATTTGAATGCGATCGCCTGCGGCAAGATTTTCCTTTAATCACTAATAGTAGCATTGACGTGGTGATTTCTAATTGTGTCTTGAACTTGGTTCGTCCTGATGATAAATATAAGCTATTCCAAGAGCTTTTTCGAGTGTTAAAACGAGGAGGAAGGGCTGTTATTTCTGATATTGTTTGTGATGAAAATCCAACGGACAAAATCCTTAATGACCCTGATTTATGGAGTGGCTGCATTGCTGGAGCATTTAGAGAAGAGCAATTTCTTCAGATGTTTGAAGAAACAGGGTTTTATGGAATCGAAATCCTTAAACGAGAAACAACACCTTGGCAGGTTATTGACGGTATTGAATTCCGATCTATGACTGTTCGTGCTTATAAAGGGAAAGAAGGCCCTTGTTTAGAACGGAAACAATCGATTATTTATAAAGGCCCTTGGAAACAAGTACGAGATGATGATGGACACATCTTTTGTCGGGGAGAAAGAATGGCTGTTTGTGATAAAACTTATCAAATTTTAACTCGTCTTGAAAGTCCTTATCAAAGAGAAATTATTCCCGTTCCTCCTTACCAAGAAATACCGCTAGAAGAAGCAACAGAATTTAGCTGCAAAAATAAAGCTGTTCGTCATCCAAAAGAGACTAAAGGAATAGATTATCATCTAACAGGAACTACTCAAAATACAGATTGCTGTACTCCTGGGGAATGCTGTTAATAATTGGAATATAGGGATAAACGATCATCATAAATTAATTGTCAGGGTGGTCGCTGATCCCATTTTTTCAATCTTTTAAAATCCTTATTCTAAACTGAATATTTAACAATCAAGGAATAATTAATGGTCACTGTAAATAGTCTCAATATTGCCCCATTTACTCAAAAGCTCAAACAACCCTTAACTAAACAGAAAATAAACGTCTTACAAATCAATTTGGGAAAGCGTTGTAATCTTGCTTGTAATCATTGTCATGTAGAAGCAGGGCCAAAACGAACAGAAGAATTATCTCCTGAAATTTGTCAACAATTAATAGAAGTAATCAAAAGGTTTCCGCAAATTGAAACGGTTGATTTGACGGGAGGCGCACCAGAAATGAACTATGGGTTCCGTCCCTTAGTTGAAGCGGCTAAAAAAGTAGAAAAAGAAGTCATTGTACGTTCTAATTTAACTATCTACTTTGAACCTGATTTTGAAGATTTACCAGAATATTTTGCCAAACATCAGTTAACAGTTGTTGCGTCTTTGCCTTGTTATTTAGAAGAGAACGTAGATAAACAAAGAGGAAAAGGCGTTTATAATCAATCAATTCGGGCCATTCAACGGTTAAATCAATTAGGCTACGGACATCAGCCTAATTTAGTCTTAGATTTAGTGTATAATCCTCCTGTTCCTAAA
>JBCDDV010000215.1:0-5524 GCA_039180145.1 Cyanobacteria bacterium P01_G01_bin.49
GATTTGAATATTCCCATTTTCAGTTGATATTTTATGGGTCTTTAGTTTATCGCCAACAATGAAACCAGGAACAGCCAAAGTCCGATAAATACATAAACTTGCGCCTCCATTTCCTTGAGAATGTTGATCGTGATTTCCCACTAATAAAATAGTGGGAATTTTAGCATCGGCCAAGCGTCTAAATTGACTAGCAAATGCTTCGTGAATATAAGGGGCAGGTGTCGCGTCAGGAAAAGCATCACCCCCAAATAAAACCAGATCAACCTTTTCTTGGATAGCACGATCAACACATAAACTCAAGCATTTAACAAAGTCTTCTAACCGAGTATTTAACCCTGTTTGCGGATTAATTTTTCCATGAGATAACCCGCTACCGAGATGAATATCAGAAAAGTGAAGAACTTTAATCATGATAGAAAATAAAGAATGGTTAGAAATACTTTCTTTTTTGGTTATAGCATTAAACATACTTATGCACGCCAGGAAGTTGTCCCCAAACCATGCAAAATGAAGACATCAGTGAGGAAATTATATTAACCGTAAACTCTACCGCGCCATTCTTTAGGTTTGCTAAAAGCTGATAAAAAGATTCTCAAAACTGCCAAAGGATCAGCCAAAGGAGACAGCCAAAATAATAATGATTGGGGAAAACAACTTTGACGATAATAAGACGGAAACACTGCCACTAATAAGGCAAATCGTATAATCAGTAATCCGAGATTTAAGGCGATCGCTAATTGTAAACTCAAAAAATGATTACCTAATAACCAGCAAACACCTAATAATACGAGTAATAAAAAAGGTAGACCTTGGGTTAGTAATAGTAAGCCTAAATCTCCCCAAAGTTGCGCCAAAGAAGACCCATCTTTGAGATCAAGCGATCGTCCCCATCCTGTCCAAGTGTCTTTAAATCCATCATACATTCTTACCCGAATAAGGTTTGCACCATCCAAAAATCCCACCTTAAAGCCCCGTTTAGCCGCTTCGCGAGCTAAAGTGACATCATCACAAAAAGAACTTGCTGCACAACGATAACCCTCTAATTGTTCTAAAACAGCACGACGAGACAAAAAACATTGACCATTAGCCATTACTCGTTCTGGTGTTTGCTCTCGTACCCCTGCCGAATCAAAACGATACAACAAAGTCATCAATAAGGCAGGTTGTAACCACCACTCCCCACCATCTTTGAGGATAAATTGGGGAGACAAAGAAACCAGATCGTAGCCTTCTTCTTCAGCTACCCTGATTAAACTAGCCACTAACCCCCGTTGAGGTTGGGTATCAGCGTCAATCCCTAATACCCATTCACTGCGAGGAGAACTGTGTAAAAATCCTGTCTGTAAGGCCCAAGGACGACCAACCCATCCCGGAGGTAAAGGATCATCCAATATCAAACGAAAACGGGGATCTTTTGCTGCGACAGTTTTTATTCGTTCTTGAGTTCCGTCTTGGGAATGACTATCAACGATCAAAATTTCTCGTACTTCGTAACTTTGCTGACTCAACCCCTGCAAACACGGTTCAATGCGGTCTACTTCATTGAGGGTTGGAACCATTACACTCACTTTACCCAACATCTCAGGATCAGGTGTTTGGGGAATTAAAGGAGGACGACGAGTAGCCCCTTTCAGAAGACGAGACAGTAAAATTAACGTTGCTGTTCCTTGAAACAGCAACAAAGAGAGAGAAATAAAGCCGACAATAGTTTCATTCAAAAAGACAGAAAATTCAATCACTTAGAAAGCACTCCAACCGGATTTACGGACATATCTACCATATTTTCGGGTCTTGTCGTTTCTGTTCGACCAGCCAGACGATACAGCAGCAAAACGGGGAAAAGTCCTACAATCAGCCCTAGTAATACCGGAGTGTAAATCCCTGCAGCCAAACTCATCACCATGGCAAAGGCAAAATTACTGACATAAATAGTTAGGGGTAAACCTAACTGAGTTTGAGGAAAATTGAAAGGTTTCGCCTTCCAAATAAGAGTAGCAACCGTCATAAATATTGCCCCCGTTCCAAACCATCCCGCAAAATTTTGATAAGGCATTCCGAAAAAGGCCCCAGGTTGTTCCCACAACCAAAACGGCATAGTGGTTTGACTCATAGCTGGATCTAAAACAAAGTCCCAAGCAGTTAAGAAAATAGCGCCAAGCACAATAGAAGCCAACATTTTTAACCAATTTGAGGAAATTCTCTGATTTAATCCGCCACGGGCAATTAAATAAGCACTAAATCCCAGATAAAACCAAGACAAGGGTATCGTAAACGGCACTAACCCAGCAATTTTATAACCTAATCCCGTTAAATAGCGATAGTGACCAAAAGGAAATCCCGTACTTGTTCCCAATAATTCACTACTTAAAGAAATTGTCAAGGCAGGTATCATAAATCCCAAGCAGTGCCAAACGCCAAGGGTGCGATAGGCGTATAAAGCAACAGCCCCCATTCCCAACAACATATACATGACCCCGCCACCAGCCATTGACCAAGCAAAGGCAGTTTTGCCAATAGGGGGTAAACTGACGATAAAATCAGGATTGGGTAAAACCAGTAATAATCCAGCTAAACCAAAAGCCATCGATAAAATATGGCTGATAACAAGAGCGCGTTCAACGCGAATAAGGGTACTCATTAGTGTCTAAAGATTTAAGTGGGGCAATCTCTAGTTTACAAATCTTTACGAACAAATACCCGTAAATAATAATTTTGATCTAAGTATCTAAATTTTGACAGCATTTTTAGAAGCAGAGAAAGATCCTAGGACATCAAAAATTTAATCAGTTGTGCTAGAGATGTCTATATCAATAAGTGATCATTGCAATACTTTTTTAGGGTTATTTTAGTGAGATTCGCGGTTTAATAGAATCTAGGAATAGAGTACGATCATCCATACCTTTAGAGGAGTTAGTCAAAAATAGTGTTTGTCCTTAGTGGTTACGAATATTTTCTCGGCTTTTTACTTGCTTGCAGTTTAGTTCCCATTCTGGCACTGACAGCATCTAAACTGTTGCGTCCTAGTGGAGGTGGTCCCGAAAGACGTACCACCTATGAATCAGGAATGGAACCCATTGGCGGAGCTTGGATTCAATTCAATATTCGCTATTATATGTTTGCCCTAGTATTTGTGGTATTTGATGTGGAAACTGTTTTCTTATACCCTTGGGCAGTCGCTTTCAGCCGCTTAGGTTTGTTAGCCTTTGTCGAAGCCCTAATTTTTATCGCCATCCTTGTCGTCGCCCTGGTTTATGCCTGGCGGAAAGGCGCGTTAGAATGGTCTTGAAGACTAGCAATTATCCCTTGAGAATTGTTGTACATTGATTCTTATTAATTTCTCATGAGTCCGAACCCAACATCCGATCTATCCACTTTAGAGCAGTTACAAAAAGAAAAAATTCTCAACCCTGCTGCTCGTAGCCAAGTTACCCAAGATTTGTCAGAGAATATCATCTTAACCACGGTAGATGATTTGCACAACTGGGCCCGTTTATCAAGTTTATGGCCCTTATTGTACGGGACGGCTTGCTGTTTTATTGAATTTGCAGCCCTCATTGGTTCCCGCTTCGATTTTGATCGTTTTGGTCTGGTTCCCCGTTCTAGCCCTAGACAAGCCGATTTAATCATTACCGCAGGAACAATTACCATGAAGATGGCTCCTGCTTTGGTGCGTCTTTATGAAGAAATGCCCGATCCTAAATACGTGATCGCTATGGGTGCTTGTACCATCACTGGGGGAATGTTTAGTAGTGACTCAACAACCGCAGTGCGCGGGGTTGATAAATTAATTCCTGTAGATGTTTATATTCCAGGGTGTCCTCCCCGTCCCGAAGCGATTTTTGATGCCATTATCAAACTCCGCAAAAAAGTCTCTAACGAGACGATTCAAGAACGTGCCACGGTAATGGAGCAAACCCATCGTTATTACAGCACCCCCCATAACATGAAAGTTGTTTCTCCCATTTTGACTGGAAAATATTTAGCCACCGAAACCCGTCAAGCTCCCCCCAAGGAATTAGCCGAGGCGATCGCAATGGAAGTTTCTCCCGCTTTAACATCCCAAAAGCAAAAGGAGGAAGTAGAACGTGGTTGAGGAAAATAAGCCTGAAAACGAACAAAAAACCGAAGAAGCAGCCATTGTTCAAGCTGGCCCGGTTTCTAGCTGGTTAACGGAAAACGGGTTCGATCATGATCTCCTCGAACCCGATCACCTGGGGATCGAATTAATCAAGGTTGAACCAGAATTCCTGATTCCCTTGTCAACAGCTTTGTACGCTTACGGGTTTAACTATCTTCAATGTCAAGGAGCCTTTGATTTGGGTCCAGGCAAGGAATTAGTAAGCTTCTATCATCTCATTAAGGTTGGAGATAATAGCCATCGCCCGGAAGAAGTTCGTCTCAAAGTCTTTTTACCGAGAGATAATCCCCATATCCCTTCAGTTTACTGGATTTGGAAAGCAGCAGACTGGCAAGAACGAGAAAGCTATGATATGTACGGCATTATCTATGACGGACACCCTGATCTTAAACGGATTTTGATGCCAGAAGATTGGATAGGTTGGCCCATGCGGAAAGATTATGTTTCCCCCGATTTTTACGAATTGCAAGACGCTTATTAAAGCTGGTGTTTTGTAATCTACTATTCCCCTCAACTTTTGTTAGTTTGAGGGGAACTTTTTTATCTAATTAAAGATTGTTCATGGAGTCCAGAATTTGGCGGCAAGTACCAGGATCATCACAAAAGAAACCATCAACCCCAACATCAACTAACTGTCTTACCTCATCAGTTAAGGTTTGGGGAGTTCCATCAGCATTTAACGTCAAAAATGTTGCTTCTGGACGCAGGG
Source organism: Cyanobacteria bacterium P01_G01_bin.49 (assembly GCA_039180145.1). Lineage (GTDB taxonomy): Bacteria > Cyanobacteriota > Cyanobacteriia > Cyanobacteriales > Microcystaceae > JBCDDV01. Next base: position 4,848 of record JBCDDV010000215.1, read on the forward strand.
TATAAGTATGTACTGTCAGTCCCGCATGATGAGCATCATCTACCAAAGGACTAACTTCTCCGGTTAATTGAGTCGTAATTTGAGCATTTTTGCCCCCAACACCGTCAACAAGACTAATAGAAACACGGGGTAAAAGACTATTTTTCCAGGGGCCGATCCCCTCAGCGTAGGTGTTACTAATACACTGTAATGTATCGGGATTATTTAAGTGACCATAACCCGTATTGATGTCCAGAACTCCCCCTTCAACTGTAGCCAAAATAGATCCATAAATACCAGCCATATTTGCTCCTTGTTGAGCATTGAAGAAGATATCATAGGGACGATCAAAACGACTGGTTGTGGGTAAGCTAGTGGAACCATACAACTGTATCAAGGGAATATCTACCCCTGCATTGGCCATAATGATATTGTGCAGTTCCAGTAAGTTTTCAAACTCGAAAGACTGAATAAAAATGCGATGAGGATCGGTAAACTCTTTGGCCACTAAGGTATCAATTAATAATTGTCCCAAAGAAATATTGATAAGTCCACCTTCGAGAAATTGTCCTTCTTTTGCAAAAAAAGTTGGGTGTTTTGTTTCAGGATAAATTCCAATATTTCGGCCAATCTTTCTACTTTTTTCCTTGACTAAATTGATAATTTCGGCCAAGGTGGGAATTTCAAATAAACCATCA
>JBCDDV010000216.1:0-5510 GCA_039180145.1 Cyanobacteria bacterium P01_G01_bin.49
AAAAAGAATTAGAGGCACGTTATCATAAGTTGATGGGAGGAGAAATTTTAACTTGATAGGGAGCAGGGAGACAAGGTGATTATTAACTATTCACTCCTGAACTCCTACACTCCTACCTCTAACCTTCTTTTTAACCTTTCATCTAATTTAGATTCTTAACTCTTAACTGTCGCTTTCTTTCATATAATATCAATGCAGAGGCGATCGCAACATTCAAGGATTCTACTCCCTTACTCAAAGGAATAGTCACCTTTTCATCGGCTAAATTAACTAATGCTTCCGATAATCCTGCCCCTTCATTTCCTAATAAAATTAAGGTTGGTTTTGTTAACTCCAACTCCCAATAAGTTTTGGTAACATTGGGTAAAGTCGCAATAATATTAACCCCTGCTTTTTTGCAGTCTAGAATCGTTTCTCTCAATGATGAACTAACAATCATAGGAACTTGAAACCAAGCCCCAGCAGAAGCTCTTAATACTTTAGGATGGTCAATATCAACACTATCATCACTTAACCAAATTCCATCAATCTCAGTAGCAACGGCTGTGCGAATAATTGCGCCTAAATTGCCAGGATCTTGTAATCTTTCTAACACTAATCCTAACTGCAAATTAGGGATTTCAAGATTAGAAAACGGCTGAAAATTAGCTGTTGCTACCACTCCATCGGGGTTAACTGTTGTTGCCATTGCCCCTAACACCTCTAGGGAAACTAATTCGCAGCGTTGCACTTTTTGAGAAATATCTTCCCATAATTGAGGGTAACGAACTTGCCATTGCTCTGTGTAGCATAAACTAAAGAGGGGATAATTTGCCTCACAAGCTGCCTCTATTAAGTGAGTTCCTTCTAAAAGAAAGAGATTTTGCGCTCGTCGTCCCTTGGTACGATGCAACTTCCGAATCTGCTTCACCAGAGGATTCTGAATACTGGTAATCATTAAGAATAGAAAATCTTTGGGGGTTGATGCGGAACTCGGGACTTGAACCCGAAAGTCCGAAAGGACACTAGAATCTGAATCTAGCGCGTCTACCAATTCCGCCAGTCCCGCATTATAATATTCAGCCTTTTATTCTCTCACAACTTAGTCTCTTAATCAATCTCTTAATCGACAACTCCCCTAATTAATTGCAACTGAGGGTTAGGGGAGTTTGAGGCAATGATTAAGCAGCGAAGATTTTGGCAGCAGCAGCAATACCCTTTCCAGCAGTTGCTTGGTCATGGCCCAATGATTGTAAGGCAGCCTCTAAGGCAGCGATCGCCGTTAAGATATCCCGTTCACTGACAAACCCTAAATGACCCATACGGAAAATTTTTCCTTTGAGGTGGTCTTGTCCCCCTGCTAAGGCAATATCAAATTGCTTTTTCATGGTAGACCGAATGGCCTCTGCATCAACCGTGCTAGGAATAACGGCTGTTACTGCCGCACTAGCAGCTTCATCGGGCGCAAATAAAGGTAACCCTAAAGCGGTAACGGCTGCGCGAGTGGCTTGAGTTAAGCGATGATGGCGAGAGAAGATAGAGTCTAATCCCTCTGCTTTCATCATGTCTAGGGCAACCTTTAAGCCGTAGATGAGATTCACAGGTGGGGTAAAAGGGGAACTATTTTTATCCGTTGCTTTTTTGTACGCCCCTAGATCGAGGTAAAATTTGGGTAAAGTTGCCGTTTCGTAAGCTTTCCAGGCTTTGGAACTAACAGACACAAAGCCTAGTCCAGGGGGAATCATATAACCTTTTTGAGAACCAGAAGCCACCACATCAAGTCCCCATTCATCAATAGGAACATTCACTGCGCCTAAACTGGTAACTGCATCAACAATAATTAACGCTTCTCCGTGATCTTTGACAGATTTATTAATAGCAGGTAAGTCATTGAGAACCCCAGTGGAGGTTTCTGAGTGGGTGATAATTACCGCTTTAATGGTCTTCTCGGTGTCTGCTGCGAGTTTGCTACGAAACCCTTCAGGATCGAGAGGTTTGCCCCATTCTGCGCTAATTTCTTCCACCTGTAAGCCAAAAGCACGACCAATTTTGCCCCAACGCTCCCCAAATTTACCATTATTGCCGACCAAAACGCGATCGCCAGCACTGAGAAAATTAATAATTCCTGCTTCCATGGCCCCTGTCCCACTGACAGTCAGCATCAGGACATCGTTCTGGGTTTGATGAAGCCATTTGAGGTCTTCAGTAATCTCTCCAATTACCTGACTAAAATCCCCGCTTCGGTGACCAATGGGATGCTTGGCCATGGCCAAAAGCACACTTTCAGGGACAGGGGTTGGCCCTGGAATCATGAGCATCTGTTTATCTTGCATTAATAATCTCTCTCGCTTCACGCATCAAATCAATATTCCCCTGTTCAAAACACCAGAGATGTTACTTGACAAAGGAGTCCAAAGTTTAGTTTACCCCTTCCTCATTAACCCTAGGAATAATCCTGGGACTCTCTGAGAATTTTTAAGCTTTAATTCAGGTTGTTTCACTGATACTGTCGGAGTTAGCCAAAGGTTCTCTGTGATGCGATTTGATAGCAGCATCAACGCTGTTGAGTGACCAGTGATGCTCTAAGGGAACCTGGGTTTGTTGACAAATTGCTTCAAGTTGTTTTTGTTGCGCTCTTGCTTTGCGTAAGGTGATAATGAGTCTTTGTACCTGTTCTTGTAAGGCAGGTTGCTCATAAGTCATTGCTAAGGTTTTGCGCTCTAGCAATTGTAATAGTAATTCGTAATGGACTAAAGAGGGAAGGGGTAGGGATTTCATCGGAATTATTAGTGATTTTATGATCAATAGAACATGATGGGTTTCACTCCTAGGGTAAACTACCAAGAGCGATTAATTCCTAAACAATAGTACGGCTTGTGGCAATATAGTAGCAAAAGCCAAAAAATTGTTGCGACTTTGCCCAAAAGACTCCCTGATTTATTGAGATAACGCCTCGAAAAGCTATTTTTATTGAGAAAATAAAGTAGCGATCGCCTTCTCAAGATCGGGCTGTCTGACTAAAGATTCTCCGATTAAAACAGCGTTAGCCCCTGCTTGTTTCACTTCATTCAAGTCTTCAGGGGTATGTAACCCAGATTCGCTAACAATAGAAATCCTTAGCTGTTTAATTTTATCTCGACGAGCGGCTAAAAGCTGAGTCGTGGTCTCAAGGGTAACGTCAAACGTTTCTAAATTGCGATTATTGATGCCGATCAAAGACACGCCTTCAATAGCTAAGACGCGATCAAGTTCTTCTAGGCAGTGAACTTCCACTAAGGGAGTCATACCCAAAGCTTGAATAATTTTGATTAAGTAACAGATATCAGCATCTTTGAGAATGGCCGCAATTAACAAAATAGCATCAGCCCCTTTGGTTCGGGCTAAATAGATTTGATAAGGATAGAGAATAAATTCTTTACAAAGTAGGGGAACATCGACTGCCTGACGCACTAGGGCTAAATTTTCAAAGCTACCTTGAAAAAATTTGTTATCAGTCAGCACAGACAGACAACTCGCCCCTCCATTCACATAACCTTGGGCAATGATAACAGGATCAAAATCAGCCCGAATGACTCCTTTGCTGGGAGATGCTTTTTTGACTTCAGCGATCAAGGCAGGTTCAGTTTTCCCCTGGATAATAGCTCCTAAAAAATCTGTGGGAGGAGGTGCGTTTTTTTCTTGTTTGCGTAACTCCAACAGAGAAAGACGTTCTCGTAAACGCGCCACTTCTTTTTCTTTGTGCCAGACAATTTCTTCAAGAATATGTCGTGCCTCTCCGTCTGGATCGGGAACTTGATAACGGAGAATATCAACTTCTATGGCAGGATTGGGGGGTCGTCTTCTGATCTGCATTCGATTTGTTAAGAAATTTTAATTAATTAACTGAAATGTTATCTAACTTAATATATTCTATCTGTTTCAATAGAACAGTCAAAAAGCGGGGCTTATTGCTTTACCAGCATTTGTTGATCAATCTCCGTATATCTTATGAGGGGACTTAGGAACTTCTCAGATTAAGATAGAAGAAAAGATTTTCTTTATAATTCTATAGTGCCATTATTTTTCAATAAAGATTAATTTGATATGAATACCATTAAAGAAAAAATCCAATCGATCTTGAATCAATTACCAGATGATTGTTCAATTGAAGATATTCAGTATCATTTATATGTTCTCGAAAAAATCCGTCAAGGATTACAGGTTGCTGAGCGCGAACCCATATTACAACAGGAGGAAGTCGAGGGACTACTAAATAAATGGCTTATCGAGTAATTTGGTCTTCCAAAGCGGTGGAAGATGTTGATGCAATTGCGACCTATATAGCTCGTGACTCTCCTTCTTATGCGGCGGCCGTCGTTCGCCAAATTTTAGATGCTACTCATCAGTTGAAGGAAAATCCTCTGACGGGTGAGATTATTGTTGAGGGAGATGATCTAACGGTTCGAGATCAACTCGCTTACACTTACCGTGTTATTTATCGTGTGGATAAAGAAAAGGTAATTGTGGTAGCTGTTGTTCATACGAAGCGATTATTGGATCTGAATGAATAATGCAAGAGCAAACTGTTCAAAGTTTAATTGAAGGGGTAGAAAAAGCTGACTCATCTGATGGGTTGTTAGAAGCAGTTGAGTCTTTGTCTGAGATTCGTCATGAACAGGCTATTCCTACCCTGATTGAAGCGTTAGCTTATAATAATCCAGGAGCTGCCGTTGCTGCGGTAGAAGGGTTGATTAATTTAGGGGATTTAGCAGTTCCCTATCTCTTGCAACAAATTGACGGTTACAATTATGGAGCAAGAGCTTGGGCAACCCGTGCCTTGGCAGGTATTGGTCATCCTTCTGCCTTGGAACATTTGCAAGAGACTGCTCTCAAAGATTTTTCGATGAGCGTGCGTCGTTCTGCGGCGAAGGGACTGGGAAATATTAATTGGCTGCAATTATCGCCTGAGAAGGGTTTGACAGCTAAAATTGAAGTAGCTGAAACGTTGATTAAAGTAGCTGATGACCCAGAATGGGTAGTTCGTTATGCTGCAGTGGTTGGGGTACAAAATTTAGCAGTTGCTGTCGCAAACACTGATGTTGCTTTACTCAATACTTTGGTTAAAAAACTTCAGAATATGGTAGAGACTGAACCAGAACTGGGGGTTTGCGCTCGTATTCAGTTGGCTTTACAAAGGATTAAAGCTTGATTAGTGTTAATTAGAATTAAAAATAGAAACCCTGTTAATGGGAAGAAGGTGAGTAATAATGCGATCGCCAATAGAACTTAAGTTAGATTCATTTAAACTGACAGATGAACAGTTCTATCAGCTTTGTCAGGATAACCGTGATTTAAAGTTTGAAAGAAACGTCACAGGAAATTTAAGTATTATGTCCCCAACGGGAGGAGAAACAGGAGAAAGAAATTCAGAAATTAATTTTCAACTGAGATTTTGGAATAAGCAATTTAAACGCCACGATTTGTTTTGTGTGTGTGTTTTTTTTTGCCCTCCACAATCTGCTTACTGCACCGCTGTGCACATGGGAGGGCAG
>JBCDDV010000217.1:0-5479 GCA_039180145.1 Cyanobacteria bacterium P01_G01_bin.49
CAAAAAATTAGATAAAACTCTTCAAGAGATATGTTGGCAGCTTTTGTACATTAAACATATAGAGTTTAAACACAAAGGAGCAAAAAACATGAATAAGCTACTTTTAGCTACTGCTGCCACTGCTACATTACAATTATCTCTCATTAATGATGCTGAAGCAGCACAGAAGAAAGAAGTTAATTTTGAAAGTAATAATCAAACTTTAGTTGGCGATCTTTATCTTCCCGATGATTATCAGCAAGGGGATAAATTACCAGCAGTCGTAGTAACTGGTGCTTGGACGACAGTAAAAGAACAAATGAGTGCTACTTACGCCGAAGAATTAGCAGATCGCGGTTATGCGGTTTTAGCTTTTGACTTCCGTAATTGGGGAGAATCTGGAGGAAATGAGCGTCAGTTAGAAAATCCAACTAATAAGACTCAAGATATTATTGCTGCTGCTAATTATTTAACGAAACGCCCTGAAGTAAACCCTAACCGTATTGCTGGCTTAGGAATCTGTGCCAGTGCAGGCTATATGGCAGATGCAGCAGTACAAAGTGACTATCTTAGAGCGATCGCTTTAGTTGCACCTTGGTTACATGATCAAAAAATTGTTAATGAGGTGTACGGTGGACAAGATGCAGTGCAAAGCTTAATCAATATTAGTCGGGTAGCGCAAGCTAAATATGAAGCAACGGGCGAACTATCTTTAATTCCTGCTGCAAGTGACACCGATCCTAATGCCGTGATGCAACAAGCTCCATATTATACCGATCCCGAACGAGGAGCTATTCCTGAATATATTAATGAATTTAATCTCGCTTCTTGGGAAGGTTGGTTAACTTACGATGCTATTTCTACTGGGGATAAGTTAAACAAACCGGTGATGATTGTTCATTCAGAAGCGGCTGCCATTCCTCAAGGGGCAAAAGAATTTTATAGCCGTTTATCAGGAAATAAGGAGCAACTTTGGTTAAGTGATACGACTCAGTTTGATTTTTATGATAGTCCTGAAGCGGTTACTACTGCTAGTGATGCGGTTGCAGAATACTTTAAACAAGCATTGTAAATAATTATTATCCACTGCAAATTTCAAAACTAATGTGATAAAATTCTAATTAGATAAATATCAAATTAGTATCATGGTTGCTCCAGATTTTAATACTCTGCTTAATTTCTTTAAAGCATTAGCCAACGAAAATCGCTTAAAGCTGGTAGGTATTCTGTCTCAAACTGAATGTAGTGTTGAAGATTTAGCTGCACAGTTGCAGTTAAAAGAACCAACAGTATCCCATCATTTGATGAAGCTGAAAGAATTAAATTTAGTCGAAATGCGATCGCAAGGCAATACCCATTTATATAAACTGAATGTAGATACTTTATCTGGTTTAAATAAATCTCTGTTTACTTCAGAACAAATGGCAAACTGGATTGAAGATATCCCAGCAGAAGCGTGGGAGGAAAAAGTTTTAAGAAGTTACATTAATGGCGATCGCATTATAGAAATCCCAGCTTCTCGTAAAAAGCGTTTAGTAATACTTAAATGGTTGGTCAATAAATTCGATCTAGGACGAACTTATAGGGAAAAAGAAATCAATGAAATTATTAAACGCCATCATCCAGATAGTGCTACTTTGAGACGAGAATTTATCGGTTATAATCTCATGAAAAGAGAGCGAGGAATTTATGAGCGGTTAGCAGATAATCTCTGGAAAGATGAAAGGGAAATCATGAAATCCAAAAATTAGTTGAAATAAACAGGAGAAAGTAATAGGAAATTGCTAAAAGTTGGCTGCAAGGAAAAGGAAAAAGATGAGAGAGTGACAAGAAAAATTGTTACAGTTTCGTGTGACTTAAAAGATGATTAAATTCTTCAATTAGCACGTATGCGATCGCAAGTTTCGTTAACGACGGGTTTCCATTCTGCGCCATCATCGGAGATAAAATAAGTTGCACTAAATTGGTCTTGACTATCTTGAATAATTTCTTGGCGAAGTGGTATCAATTGTCCTTTATCAATGACAGTTCCTTCCCAGACTAATTTACCATCTTGCCAATCCGATGCAAATAAGTTGAATGAATTACCGTTGCCGACAACAACGGAACGTACTAACTTTTTAGAAGCAGCATTGTATCCTAAAAATTCTTGGGAGTTGATTAGATTACCATTATTAGGCGACTGTGTTTCTTCGGCGTTTCCTATATACCAAAAATCATTTAAGTCTTTTTGAACCGTCCAAGTAAAGACACCAACTGGAGTTTCTGGTTTCGCTGGTTGTTGACAACGCCAAGTTCCTTCAAAGTATTCTAGACGATTTAGTTCTGATGGAGGTTGAAATTCTTCTGACTCTTGCGAATGAACCATAGCAGGATAATTAACTGTTGATACAATTACAGCTAAACCGATTATTTTTAGTTTCATAGCATAATAAAGCATATTCATTGAGACATTTTCACGATTTTAATTGAGATAAACAGAAAGTAAAAATATGTTACCTACGATTACCCCAGAAAAGATTGATCTTCCAGCAGGAACTATCTTACAATTTCCTGGTACTATAGCTGATTACGAACAGCTTCTCAACCAATTAGGCGATCGCTCTATTCCCCGTCTTCGTTTTCGAGATAATCATATTTTACTAATGAGTCCTCTCCCCGAACATGGCAAAGAAATTGATGTTATTGCAGATTTAGTTAAAATAATGCTGCGTCATCAAGGAAGAGATTGGGATAGCTTTCATCCGATAACTTTGAAGAGCGGGAAAAAACCAGGATTTGAACCTGATGCTTGTTTTTATATCGAGAACTATCAAGCAATTCTTGGTAAACGAAAGCTAGATATGAGTATCGATCCACCACCAGATTTGGCGATAGAAATCGATGTTACTTCTTTTACTCGCATTGAAGATTATATTTCTTTGGCAATTCCTGAAGTTTGGATTTACAAAGCGAATGAATTGCACATCTATCTTTTGACAAATAATCGCTATCAAGAAGCCGATAAAAGTCTTATTTTTCACGATTTTCTTATTAAAGAAATTATCAAACAATATGTTAATCGTGCTTGGCAAATGGGTTCTTCTGTAGCTTTGAGAGAATTTGAGCAAACTTTACAGTAATTAGATATTACTATTTTGTTAAAGACTGATCGATGGTTGGCATAAGACAGGAAAGTTTACTGAATTAGCAATAAAACAAAATTATGAGCCTTGTCGTGTCACTGTTTTGCTCCTTTCACATTACTTTCAGCAGTAATAATCACCTACACCGAATTTTAACGTTTGAAACTGGGTGGTGCGTCAGGGTCTAAATCGGTAACTGAAGCGCGGGACAGAGGTTATCTCCAGCCTGATGTTAGGTTATAAACAAGTCATAACTCAAATTCTACTGGCGAACGAGACTGCATCGCCACCTTCTGTAACGCGACCGAAAATACAATGCTCACATACTTCGTTAGCTCGTGACTCTGTATCATCAGCCTCCCACTCAACATTTAACATAATCTTTGCAGACTCGCCACAATGCTTGCAGACACGTTCAGTGTCCGTACGTTCGTGGACGGAACGAACACGAGCAAAACGAAATAGCTCCAACATCGGTGTCGGGAAGCGAAGATCACCGCCAACAATAACATCAATAATCTCACCAACCATGAAGCGAGCTTCATCAATATCTAATGGTGTCATCCAAGCTTTAACTTTAATATCATCCATATCTCTAAGACTTGTGAATGTAGCCTAACTATCTATTAGACAGAAACTTTCTGGATATCATACCGTGGAAAAAACTGCTAAAAAATTGCTCACGCAAGTTGGGGAAGCTATTTGGCTGAAACACTATTTCTATAATAATTGTTATTGGCGATCGCGCCAGGATTAATCCAAAGAGTCCGGTTTTACGAGCCAGAAGAACTAGCATTAATCAGACAGAGATAACTGAAATTGCTTTGCGATCGCTAGACAATTTCCCAAAAATTGAGACTAACGGCCTTGATCTTATGGTTAGATTCGCACTCAATGTAGAAGATCGAGCCTATGATCGAGTCTGATGCTCGATTGTTTTTTGCAGCATTACCATCATTGCAACACCCGTAATTAGTCCATAAACGACTCCTATCTTTCCGCTCGTTACAGCCACAATAGAATCATACTTTTGATCATTAGCCTCATTACCTAAAAGACTACTCCAAAAGAATGTATAAATTAGCCCATTCAATCCTCCGCTTAATGCAGTCGCTACTATCCAAAAAACGGCAAATTTGACGTGTTTTCTAATTATTGCAAATTGTAAAAATCCAGTTATTCCCCCACCAATAACACTGCCGATGACGAATAAATACTTACTGAACAGCACCAAAACAGACAAAACTGTATCAAAGTCACTGGGAGGCGGTGCTGAAGTACCAATCCTACTTAATACGAGGGATAATAAGGGAATGAGACCTGTAATACTTGCGAGAGCCGTCAGAAATGTTAAGGTAAATCCGATAAACATGGAAAACACCCACCAGCTAAGCTTAAATATATGAAAGTGAGCTTGAAAGTACCTTCTGACTAACATTCCCTGACTCAGACCAAGCACTAACCCGATTAATATCAATATCATCCGTATCTCTGGATCGAAAGCTTGGTCACTATGTAGAACCTGATGAGGCAGATAAAAAGCAATTGACGAGATTGAAGAATTTATCAGAAACCAGATGAGACCAAACTTATAGACTACTCTTCTGGGGCGAAGTTTTACAGCGTTTTCCATATTTGTTAGACTCAGTAGCAACAATGAGCAAACGAGTTGATGATGTCCTGCCGTGAGGTGAGCATTTAGACGAGGCGGAGGAGTTGTATTATGTAAACATGACAACTTGGAATAGTAAGCCTATTTAGAATTAAGAGAAAAAAAATTCGAGCAAACTTTACGTTAAACTTGTTGTTTTTTCCAGTCATCAGTTAATAATCCAGAAAAGCCCCAGTTTTGTTCTTCTATTTCTTGAATAACAATATGAATATGTTCTGGTTTTTTATCTAAAGTATTAACAAGAGAATCAGTAATGTCTTTGACTAATTTTGCTTTTTGCTCTTTAGTCGCACCTTTGGTAATCTGAACATTTACATAAGGCATATAGCTATTTTCCTCTCAATAATTTTAGCGATCGCTGTTATTGTTTGATCAAATGATTGCATCTCCAGAAATAGTTGTTTCCTTTGCTTTGGTTTCAAATTAGCAGCGACTGATAGGTTTTGAGTCATTATCCTCCCCATGAATTTAGATAAAGTTGTTTCTCTTTCAGTATCGTCTATTACGCCAAATCCTTTCAAGCAGCCAAGAAAGATCGTTTTGTCTTGTAACCCTAATTTAAACCATATGCCAAAATCTTGTTCTTGAGTTTCCAGTGTTACCTGAAATTCTTTATTTGGTGTTCATTGAATGGCACCATTTTGTTATAACCAGTAGAGTTTGATTGATCTTTCTTTCCTATAGCTGTTTCCGGGACGAAAGG
>JBCDDV010000218.1:0-5473 GCA_039180145.1 Cyanobacteria bacterium P01_G01_bin.49
ATTCCGACAATATTGATCATAATTATCAGTCCAATAATCTTTCTCGATATCAATTTTTAAGCTCTTTCTCCCAAGCTAAAATTAATAACGCATTCATAATAGCAGCAGCAACCGTAGATCCTCCTTTTCTTCCGTCTACCCGAATTTGAGGAACCTTAGTTGTTGCTAAGATTTGTTTGGATTCTAACACAGAGACAAAGCCCACAGGTGCGCCGATAATTAAGCTTGGTTGACCTTTAGTTTCTGATATTTTTTGACATAAAGCTAATAAAGCAGTTGGGGCATTGCCAATGATATAAATTGCTTTAGGATATTGTTCAAAACAAGTTAATAAACCAGTTGCTGTTCGAGTATTCTCAGAGCAAACTTGAGGGGCGTTTTCTATGGCAGTAATTAGAGGATTTTTAAACGTTTTATTAACTAGGTTGATAATGCCCTGTTTTACCATAGTGACATCAGTAACAATCGGTGTTTTTTGGCGGAGAGCATTTATGCCGATTTCAATGGCTTCAGAACTAAATTTAAGTAAGTTTTTAAATTCAAAGTCAGCCGTTGTATGAATAACACGACGGGCGATCGTGTACTCTAAATCATTAAGATTATGTTGACCAATTTCTTGATCAATAATGGCAAAACTTTGTTCAACAATGGGATGATTCAAAGGAGATAATTCAGTCATTTCATTTCCCATTGGGCATTTACCATTTGTATGTTGTCCGTCAAATGTTTAACTCGCGCATGCTCTAGGCGAGGAAACCTCGCCGAGTCTCGCTCGTCAATGTTTAATGTTCTCAGCTAGGAAAAAAATACTCACCCCTTCCTAAAATAGAAGAGATGAGCAACGAAAAATAGGATGATTTAGCGTCCGATTCCTACATAATTGAACCCTGCATGTTCAAGCTTAGAACGGTCTAAGAAATTACGTCCATCAATAATGACAGGATTAATCATCAGTTGAGCCATTTTGCCGTAATTGAGTTCTAAAAACTGCTTCCAATCTGTGACTAATACTAAGGCATCACAGCTATCAGCTAACATTTCAGGATTTGTTTCAATAATTACTCCTGATAAACCATGACTTAGCCCTGATTGAGAAACAATGGGATCGTAAGCCTTTACCTTAGCCCCCAGACGATTTAACTGTTCGATAATAATTAATGCAGGGGCATCACGCATATCATCAGTATCAGGTTTAAAGGTTAACCCCAATAATCCGATAGTTTTTCCTTTGAGGATTTTCAGTTCTTGTTGTAGCTTTTCGACAGCAATTAAACGTTGTCGTTTATTCACTTGCACGGCTGCATTTAGTAATTCCGTTTCGTACCCATAATCAGTCGCAGTGTGAATTAAAGCTAACACATCTTTCGGGAAGCAAGAGCCACCCCAACCAATCCCTGCTTGGAGAAATTTATTGCCAATACGCGAATCTAAGCCAATTCCTTGGGCAACTTGAGTAACATCAGCCCCAACACGGGTACAGATATTAGCAACTTCGTTAATAAAACTAATTTTGGTGGCTAAGAAAGCATTCGCTGCATACTTAATCATTTCCGCCGAGTTTAAGTCGGTTACTACCACCGGAACAGGCGGTAAACTTGCATCATCGCCAAATTTGCGATTCACCAAAGGTGCGTAAAGTTGTTGCATCATTGAGATCGCTTTGTCGTTGTTGCTCCCTAAGACAATGCGATCAGGGTTAAAGGTATCATAAACAGCCGATCCTTCTCGTAAAAATTCAGGGTTACTGACAACGTCAAATTCGGCATCAGAATTCGCCTTTTCTTGATTAGATAACCCATCAAGAACAATCATTCGCACCCAGTCACCCGAACCAATAGGAACGGTAGACTTATTAACAATGACCTTATAGCCACCATTCAAATTTTCTCCGATACCACGAGCAACGGCTTCAACATAACGTGTATCACTTTCTCCTGTAGGTAATGGGGGAGTTCCTACCGCAATGAAGAGAATTTCGCCATGTTCAACCCCAGCCGCCAAGTCAGAGGTAAATTCTAACCGTCCAGCTTCTGCTGAACTGTGCATTAATTCTGATAGTCCAGGTTCATAAATGGGAGATTGACCCGACTTCATTAATTTGACTTTTTCTTCATTATTATCTACGCAGATAACATGATGACCGATGTGAGCCAAACAGACCCCTGTCACCAACCCAACATAACCAGTTCCAATGACACAAACGCGCATAGTTTTTTTATCCTCTTGTTAATTTGTTAAAACACAATAATTAATAATTAGGTTGATGATACCCGTTTTCTAAAATCCTCGATAGCCAATTCTAACCCTTCTTTTAAGGGAATGGTAGGTTCCCAATTCAAATAAGTTTTAGCTTTGGTAATATCAGGTTGTCTTTGCTTAGGATCATCTTGGGGTAAGGGCTTAAAGATCAATTCTGCATCAGGGTTAATCTTTCCTTGAATAATTTGTGCCAGTTCTAAAATCGTATATTCCCCTTGATTTCCCAAGTTCACTGGCCCAATATAATCGTTATTCATGAGACGAATTAATCCTTCTACTAAATCAGAAACATAGCAGAAACTGCGGGTTTGTGAACCATCGCCATAGATAGTTAAAGGTTTTTTTTGCAATGCTTGAACAATAAAATTACTAACAACACGACCATCATTTTCTAACATTCGAGGCCCATAAGTGTTAAAAATTCGCGCCACACGAATATCGACTTTATGTTCTCGATGATACTCAAACGCTAAGGTTTCAGCCACCCGTTTTCCTTCATCGTAACAGGCCCGTAACCCCGTACAATTAACATTACCTCGATACTCTTCTGGTTGAGGATGAACATCGGGATCACCGTAAACTTCTGAAGTAGATGCTAGAAGTAGCCTGGCATTAACTCGTTTAGCTAATCCCAACATATAGAGTGTGCCTAAAACATTGGTTTTAATGGTTTTGACGGGATTAAATTGATAATGAACGGGAGAAGCAGGACAAGCCAAATGATAAATCTGATCCACTTCTAGTCGGATAGGTTCGGTAATATCATGACGAATCAACTCAAAATAAGGATTATCGAACCACTTCAGAAGATTTCGTTTGTGGCCAGTATAAAAGTTATCCAAACAGATAACATCGTGTCCCTGTTCCATCAATCGATCAATCAGATGGGAACCGATGAACCCAGCACCGCCCGTTACTAAAATTCTCATGCAGTTTACAAATTAAAATTTGAAATTAATATTAACTTATCCCTTGGTTAGTGGTTTGGCCAACCCCTTTGCTAAAAAAAGGGAAAAGAAGAGAAAAAAGGAAAGTATAAGACGCTTTTCCTTGTTAGCGTTTTTTTGCTTCCGTCTCCTCCCTCCCATCTCTTCTCAAAGATCATTAATAATGATTACCAGACTTCCGATGATGAACAGAAGTTACGCCTTCTTTGAGGACTTGCCCTTTACTGGCTACGCCATAAATCACCCAATGATCGCCACACTCCATGCGATCGCTGACTTGACACTCCAAATAAGCTAAAGCGTCTTGCAAAATGGGAGAACCGTTTTCGGCCGTTTCTACTTCTACCCCAGCAAAGCGGTCTTCTCCCGGAGAAAATGGCTTCAAGAAATGCTTCATTAATCCCAAATGATCCCCGTCTTTTAAAATATTTAACACAAAGGGATTTCCTCTGTGCAATAAAGACTCGATCGCTCGTTCTTTAGCCACTGATACGGTGAAACCGGGGGGATTAAAGGTTGCTTGAGAAACCCAAGACGCTAACATTGCCCCGTTAACTTCCCCTTGCTGGCAAGTGACTACACATAATGATCCGACAATACGACCTAATGCCTGTTCGGTGCGGGCTGTTTGAGATTCGTTAACAGAGGTTTTGGGTTTACGGCTTTTCTGAGCTTTTTTGATCCGTTGGGCAAAGTCAGTTCCCGCTTCCTCGCAGGTTTTTAGTGTGGCTTCTGTGGGTTTAAATTTCACTCTGATGGGGTCGAACCCGAACTGATATCCTCCATCCCGGATTTTACTTTCTAATAGGTCTATGGCTTCTCCACTCCACCCATAGGAACCAAATACTCCGGCCAGTTTAATTTTATCGGCATTGGCTAAAGTAATGCCCAAGGCTGTTTGTATTTGAGTCGGGGCATGTCCACCTAACGTGGGAGACCCAAAAATGAACCCCGAACATTGACTAATTGCTTCTTTAATTTCGTCAGGTTCTGCTACTTCTGCATTGATAGAGTCTACGCGAACCCCTGCTTTGGTAATGCCGCTAGCGATCGCTTGCCCCAAGGTAGCTGTATTGCCATAGGCAGAGGCGTAAATCAAGGCCACACTTAATTCTTGAGTTTGTTGTGCCTGTAACCACTGTTCATAGGAGGCGGTTAATTCCTTTAACCCATACTTGACTAATGGCCCATGACCAGTTCCATAAACTTTAGCGGGTTTGCGGCGCAATTTTTCTAATCCAGTGGTAATTTGTTTGGCGTAGGGGGCGATGAGACAATCAAAGTAATAGCGTCGGTCTTCTGCATAAACTTTCCACCCTTCATCAAACACTTGATCGCCGCAAACATGGGCCCCAAATAATTTATCAGTGTAGAAAATTTCTGTTTTGGGGTCGTAGGTACATAGTTGGGCAGGATAACGGGGGTTAGGGGTGGTGATGAATTCTAGTTGATGCCCTTGGCCAAGGTCGAGGGTATCTTCTGCTTTGACAACTTTTAACTGGCTGGGATATTGAGGTAGTAAGAGATTAGGTAATAGTATAGCTCCTGGGTTAGAACAAACGATGGTAATTTGGGGGGCAATTTCGAGTAAGGTTTTGATGGTTTCTCCTCGGTTAGCATTAATATGACCGAGGATTAAATAGTCAATACTTTTGGGATCAATTCGTTGTTTCAGGGCGTTGATAAAAATTTCTCTAAAGGACTCTCCAGGGGGATCAATGAGGGCAATTTTATCCCCTTGAATCAGATAGGCATTGGCGGTGGTGCCTCGTTGCAGTCCGTATTCAATTTCAAATTTTAAGCGTTCCCATGTCCGCGATCGCAAGAGTAGGGTGTCTTGGGCAATAGGAAAAGCTTGTACATCTCTGGATTTTGTCATCATGTTTTGGCAGGTATTTAATCAATTTTGACCAGATTTTCTATCAGATAGGTTACTTCGTAATCTGCAATAATTTTGTGGTAATCAATGGCAATTTGGCTATAATAGCCCAATTTAGGGTCATAGTTAACAACAATTTCCTCGACATTTTTTTTGATAGCCGTTTCAATGATTGTCAATAATTGATCAATGACTTCGGGCAATTGTAAATCTGTAATTTGTTGATTAGTTTTTAGGTTAATAACTTGAATAAGTTTATCATTTTTAACCGAGACTTTGAGAGGGATATAGCACTACGTGCTAGGGAACCGGGAATAGGCAACAGGCAACAGTAAGCTATGTACGGGTTTGCTGGATTTATAAATGTCCTAACCTATTTGCGTAGTGC
>JBCDDV010000219.1:0-5441 GCA_039180145.1 Cyanobacteria bacterium P01_G01_bin.49
AATGTATGCAATATCATCCTGCTAGCGATCGCTGGTATTGGTTATATGACGAAGAAGCAAAAAAAATTAGATTTGAGCAGTCGTATAATAAGATTCCCAAAGATCAACAACCCATTCCTTTAGGTTATTTTCGCTTTCTGGATGAACAAACCATGATCTTAGAAGTTCGCTCTTTTCAACGAATGTTAGAAGGGGTAAAATTTTTTAATAATAGACTGAACTGGCGTGCAGCCGAACCAGTTAGGTTACGTCTAGTTAATAAGTTTTTTGGCTCTCCTCCTAATGAAACCCCCAAACCCCCTACTTCTTTTGCTGAATTTTTTGACCATGATGATATTACCATTCATAGTCCTGAAGTATTAGAGCAAGAATTAATAGAAGTAGAAAGTCATTATGATGATCCAGAGGAAAAACAAGCAGCCGTTACAGCGTATATGGAAGAAAAATCCAAGCAGAAATTACCAGAAATTGAAGAAATTGCTGTAAGTATTCATGATGAAGGGATTTCTATTTTAGAAATGGCTTTACGAATGAAGCACATTGAGGCGTGGGAACATTGGCAAGGAAATGAGGGTTTTACTCAACATGATTTAATTCAAAGCATGTTAGCATCAATTCCTGAAGAAGACACACTCAAAACAGAAACAGAATAAACGATTAGGCTAAAGAGAAGCGTTTGGCCCGTTTAGTATCAACAATGGAAGGGTTAATGGAAACCACTGCTTCTGCTAGGGGTAAAATTCGTGTGGTTTTCTGCTGACGATGTACTTGATAAACCTTTTGATTAGTGAAGTCTAATCCGGTTAGCCAACCACTTTTCCGATGATAGGCACCTGTATCAATCCCTAGCCATCCTGCCCCTGCAACTAATTTTCCTGGCGACACCCCTGGAAAAGTGAAGGTAATAGTATGACCGATAATAATTAGTTTATCCTCGAAATAGGGTCGATTTATGGCATGAAATTCGTCTCTGATCCAACAAAATTGTTTTGCTGTTTGCTCGTGTAAAGGAATTCGAGGATCAATTCCCCCGTGGACTAACCAAACATCTCCTAAGTCTAGATGAGTGGGGAGGGTTTTCATCCAGTCAATATGCTCTTGAGGAATATGATGATCGTAGCTGATTAAGGTGGGATAACCACCACCCTGTAGCCATCCTTGGAGTTGATGAGTGTCAATTTCCCCTTTACCGAGGGTTTCTAATAACATATATTCATGGTTTCCTAGCAGACAAGTGTAGCCATTTTCCATGACAAAATTAACCACTTGTGCGCTTTGGGGGCCACGATCAATTAAATCTCCTAAAAAATAAGTTTCGTCATCGCTGTTAAGGGCGATCGCATCTAAGAGACTGATTAAAGTATCGTAGTGACCATGAACGTCACCGATAATGATTTGGCGATGGGGCATGGTTTTTAACCGTTTGGATGGATATTAAACACTGTAACCTCTAAAAGACAAATTCTAGAAGGTTTCAAAGGTGTCTATTATTCAGTATGCCCAAATTTTGTATTCGGTCACAAAAAACTCTTTGACTGATCATTGAACATTAAACATTGAACATTGAACATTGGTTAAATCTGGAAATGGTTGATGGTTGATTGTCTTCCGAACTCCGAACTCCGAACTCCGAACCCCGAACTCCGAACTCCGAACCCCGAACTCCGAACCCCGAACCCAGGTTATCAGTAGAGATAAATTTTTGATGCCTTGCCCCTAGCTAAATTTTTTCATTAACGTGACTAATTTGCTTTTTTCATCCTCACTTAATTCTCCTGGTTGTTGAGTTACTTCTTTGTAAACTTTAATGTATTCGATCGCAGATTTATACCAACTAAAATCATGGGTCATACATCGTTGTTGTAACTTAGCCCAATCTGCTTTGAAACGGAAACCTTCCCAAGCTCGAATCATACAGGTTAACAAGTCTAACGGTTCATAGCGATCAAAGCAATAACCTGTTCCTGACTGATTAATGGGGTCATAAAAATCAACAGTATCCACTAAACCGCCAGTTCGTCGCACAATCGGAACACAACCATAACGCATCGCTAATAGTTGACTAATGCCGCAGGGTTCAAACCGAGAAGGCATCAAAAAGACATCAGATCCGGCATAAATGCGCCGAGAAAGGGCATCATTATAAAGAATTTGCACCGACATCCGGCCCCGAAAACGGGAAGCCAGTTGCCATAATTGACTTTCATAATAGCGATCGCCACTACCTAAAATAATCAGTTGCGCATCGGTATAAGCCATAAAACGATCTAAGACTTGCAGCACGAGATCGATACCTTTTTGTTCAACTAACCGAGTTACCATCGCCATCAAAAAGGCATTTTTATTGACTTCTAGCCCCGTTTCTTCTTGAAGACCAATTTTATTGGCCATTCGTTTTTCTAGGGTCTCAGAGCTAAACTTTTGGTGAATAAACTTATCAGTGGCAGGGTTATAGAGTTCCATATCTATGCCATTAAGAATACCCACTAAATTCTCATGAACATAAGACAATAACCCTTCTAATCTTTCACCATAAGTTGGGGTTTGAATTTGTTGGGCATAGGTGGGAGAAACGGTAGTAATGCGTCCGGCAAACTGTATTCCCGCAGCCATCGTGTTATCTCCTTCCATATACCAGGGACACCAGGTAGCTTGTTCTAGAAAACCGCGCCCTGGCCCTTGATAAGCTAGATTATGAATGGTGAAAATGGTGGTAATATCGGGAGATTGGTGCATCCAGACAGGAATCATTCCCGTATGCCAGTCATGACAGTGAATAATATCTGGTTTCCAGTAATTCCAAGCAAATTCAGCCGCACCGTTGGAAAATAAAGTAAACCGCCAAAACTCATCTTCTCCATAATAAATACGACGAGGTAAGAAGACGGGATGCCCAAATAAGTAAAGGGGAACTTCACTATCGGGGAGGGTGGTTTCATAAACTGAAAATTCTTGAAACATCGCATGACCCCGCCAAATTGGCTCTTTGGGTATATCGATTTTATCGGGAAGAAAACCATAATAAGGCATGATAATCCGTACGTCATACCCTAATTGGTGTAATACTTTGGGTAAAGCCCCGATCACATCTCCCATTCCGCCTGCTTTGGCTAAGGGGGCAACTTCTGCCCCGACAAATAAAATTCGCATGGTTGCTAATGGTTCCTTTTCTTGGCAATCTTAAAATTTTGACATTTTGATCGTTAAATACTGTGATATTTAACAGAAGATTCTTGCGTAATAGGGTTGGTTTAGTTTGAAATCAGGACTGATTAAAAGCCCCTTCCGGACTCCCTTCTACAAGCTTTGGCGTTTACTTTTACCGAATGATAGAAGTATGAAATTTTAATGGGCTGCTTTTGGTTATGCGCACTAACGCTTTACCCTGCCAGTCGCATCACCATTACAATTTTAAGGGTGATATTTGCCTGGACGACCTGACTTTGAGTGAGGAAGTCCCTGTCATATCTTACACGCATTACTGCCCGATGTATTTTACCAGAAATTTTGGGTTAAACCATACTATTGCCACTCTGACATACGACAGCTAATGTCGGCATGCTTTTGTAGTCTGCCCTCTTTCACCCGCAACTAGTTGGTACTCAAACACCCAACAATCTTCTGAAGTCTGACGATACAGAATCACACTCGTCACTCCAGGCGTTGTTAAAGAATTAAAAGCCAACCGATACTCTCCGTTTTCGTTTTCCTCAAAATCCGTGATCAGCGTTGAGACAGGCTCACCATAGCTGCCCCCAAGCGGACTTGGTGTGCGCTGTGCCAGTGCATCGAAGGGGCCAGGTTCTATCTGCAGTTCAGGGTCGAAAGACCCGTGATGGCAACCCACGACGTAAGGCGGGGTTTTGGTTGTGAAATGCACAAAACTACCATCTGGCAATTGAATCGCATTGCAATCATCAAGTGCTTCATCGGGTAGGTAACTCAGGTGGCTGTATCTACCCCGTCCGTAATACTCATCCCCTCCTTCGCCGTAATAGATGGGAGTGCCGTCAAGGCCAAAGGCAATCGGGAGTTCAGGATTATGGTCATCCATCAAACAAATCGGTGCATAATGATAGTGATAGTCTTCCCCTTGCCCTGAATGGCCTCCACATTGGTCTAATTCGCCCTGAACAACAGTATCATTACGCTCCTCGTAGTTATCTAGCGAAGTTGAAACATCAGGTCGTCGTTCGTAATGGAAAATTGGCACGCCATCAACTGCAACCGCTATGGGGCCACGCGCGCTTGCTTCAACGGGTTCAGCTAGCCAAGAAGGGGAAAGGGGAATCCGCCAATTGTAATCGTAGGGAACCGCAACTCTCTGTATCCAGGATGTGATGCCGACCATCGGGAGATCTTCGCTATTTCCAGAAGTCAAATCAGGAAGGCCTGTAGCAGCTACCTCAAGAAAATCAGCAGTACAATTAACTGCATCAGGATTGAGGTGTAACTCAAAAGTCTCTTCATAGGTTGTGCAATCTGCTACGGTGGGCAAACTTTGACCCAAATCAGAACAGCCACAGGTAAGAACCATGACTACAGTAAGCTTAGCGGCCCGCAAAACCCTATCTATTTGTATATTATGTTGTATTGGCATAATCAATCTCTTTCTTAGTAAATAACCAAGTTAATTTTGACAAGCAATGTTTGGATATAAACGACCCATCATTTAAGAAAAACTTAAGTAACCTCAGTTCGGTTTAAGGAATTGGGGAGTTCTGTTGATTGTTGATTGTTCATTGTCTTCCCCTAATTCCATTACTTCCTCTCCTCCCTCTCCTCCCTCTCCTCACATCCCCTCCCTTACGTCTTCACTTCTCCCTGTTCCCGACTTTCTACTAGATTTTCTTATCCCGAACTCAGGTTAAGTATTATCTTATTTTCTCAAAATTAACTTGGTCATCTACTGGTGTGCTGCGTATAGAATCAATGGCAATAGCTCGACAGAGTTTAGATCTAATCCAGCCTCATTAATCTTAACTTTACTCCCCATGCCGTTTAAGGTAAAAAACGATCTAATGCTGCTTTTAATTGCTCAAGTTCTTCTTCAATATTCCCTTCTTGAGCAGCGCGAGCAACACATTCGTTCAAATGCTCATCTAAAATTAATCGAGAAACCCGATCAATCGCTCCTCTCACTGCTGCTAATTGTATCAAAACTTCAGGGCAAGGGCGACTTTCTGCGACCATTGTTTTTACTCCGCGAATATGGCCTTCAATGCGAGAAAGACGATTAATAACTTGCTTTAATGATGCGTCACTATGAACATGACGATGATGAGTTTTGTGATCATGTTGATGAGTGTTCGTTTTTGTTGCTGATGGTTGCATCGATGAATCAGTCATGGGTGAAGATAACTTATTATTAGCCAATGCTTTACTTCTAACCTCAAATTGTAATCAAAGTAGCGAACTTAGGTGCTAATTCTAGTTTGACA